>DSDZ01000145.1 GCA_011048475.1 Bacteroides sp.
CCCGCATACCGGATGATGCTTTCGATGAAATACGCGAAGGATGGGACAATTATTATTTCGGGGGATTGAAGGAGTTTTTTGAAAAATGAAACTTCATGACCCCGAGGAAAATCTTACCGGTAATCCTTCTTCTATTCCTGTTGTACAGTGCCTACGGGAGGGGATTGGATGAAATCAAAAGAAGCGGAAAGATCTATGTGGCTTTTACCACCGATGATCTCAAGAACATCAATTATGACCTTGCCCTGGAATTCGCCAGATACCTGAATGTGGAGATGATCGAGGTGGTCATCGACTGGGAGGAGGCATTCATGAAAGACGGTGCCATTCCGGAGGGAATGGAGACAGATCCTGAATTGAGCTATACGCCCGATGCGCTGAAAAAATCCGACATTATCTGTTCCACTTTTACGATCATAGAATGGCGCAGGAAACTGTTTGGCTTTGCAGAAACGCTGCAGTCGGCCGAATTGATGCTGATCCATAAGAACGAAGAACTTCCGAGGGATTTCAAAGACCTGGCAGGCAAAAAGGTCGCTTTCATGGGAGCCACCACCTTTGAACAGCACCTGGAAGAGATCAACCGCTCCGTTGGCGGCGGCATCGGCATGGTCCCCACCCGGAGCAGTGCGGAAACCCAGCGACTGATCGAGAACGGGAAAGTGTTCGGGATCATTCTGGATGCGGACGAGGCACTGAACTTCAATGCTGGCAGCGGTCAGAAATATAAAATCGCCTTTCCCATCAGCGACGTGACACGCACCGCCTGGGCGGTAAATAAGAATAATCCCCTGATCCAGGAAGTGGAAAACTTTTTTGAAACAATTGCCAGCAACGGGGTGCTGGATGAAATCTTTCACCGCAAATTCAAAATTACTTACTCTTCCTACCTTGACAGGCTCAACCGGAGCCTGAAGCTTGTACGGTACACGAGAGACCTGGAGGAAATTTTGGCCTCAGGGAAGATCGTGGTGGCGTTGAGGGACCGCAATTTCATATACAGGGAAAACGGTCAGAAACAATTCATGCATGCGCTGGCCGAAGAATTTGCTGATTACCTGGGAGTATCCCTGGAGTTCGTGATCACTCCGTATTTCGGGAAATACTGGGAAACCCGGGAGGGGAAGGTGCATAGGGATTCATCATACACTCCCGAGTGGTTCAACTATTTTGATCTTGCCTGTGAGGTGATCGCACCCCTTGACTGGCGAACCAACAAGGTAAACCTGATCCCCATATATCCTTCCGCGTACACGGTTGTTGCGAAGAAGGAGACAGAGATCCGGTCCATGGATGACCTCAGGCGGCTCAGGGGAGTCACCGAGCGTGAAACCATCTATGAGGATATTTTGCGTCAGAACGGGATCAGTAATTATTATGATGATCAGATTAATCACCATATCCCCGATGTGGCGGCCGGGAAAGCGGACTACACGATCATTTACAATGCATTTTATGAACTCTCGCCTTATCCCGATCTTGAAGTAAAACTTGAACTGGGCCAGCTGGATGTAAGCTGGGCACTGCGGAAAGATCAGCCCGAACTGCAGAAGGAAGTGGAAAAGTTCATTTCCCGTTCCCGGGAACAGGGGCTGATCAAAATCCTGCTCAAGGCATTGAGGGGAAGCACCCTGCAGACACCGGAAGCTTTCCTTCACAGTTATTATGAAAGCTTTCAGACCGGGCAGTTGCCCTATGTCAATTATGGAGCCGACGACGGGCTCCCCCAGGAAGATGTGTTTTCCATCCACCAGGACCGGAAAGGATATCTCTGGTTCGGAACCAATTCCGGTGCGGTCCGTTACAACGGCAGGGAGATGGTGGTATTCAATCATGACCAGGGACTTCCCGGGAATTCGGTCAGGGATATCAGGCAGGACAGCAGCGGACTGATGTATTTTGCCACTACCGGCGGTATTGCTAAATTCTTCGGAGATACTACGGTGGAAATCCTGATGGAAGGGACCTCATTCAATGAAGTATTCATAGATTCCAGGAACCGCAAATGGTTTACAGGGGTGGACGGACTGTACCTGGAAGATGTGGCGGGGGAGGTGAAACATATGAATCAAACCTATCCCATCCTCCCGCAGGTGATCTATCACGTGACAGAAGACCGGCAATCGGGCCTTATTTTCCTGGCTACCGTGATGGGGATCTATATGTTTGATCCCCAACAGGGGGCAATGACCCGTTTGAGTGATACCGACTGCTATTCCCTTTACATTGATGCCAATGACAGCATCTGGATGTCCACCGTTGAAGGACTATTTATCACACATCTGAAAGACCTGCGGAACGCACGTGATGTTCCGGTCGCCCAAAACCTGAACCAAAGACTTCATTGCCCGGCAGACATCATCTCGGAGATTACCACCAACAATTATGGCTCAATCTGGCTGGTCACGGATTCCAAAATCTACCAGGTCATTTCCACCGACCAGGAGCCGGTTGTCTATGAGCAGGAAATCGGGATCAAGAACAATAAGATCCTTTCTTTTCTGATTGACCGGGAAGACAATATCTGGATCGGTTTTTCAGGGGGACTGCAGCGGCTGACCAACCGCAGGGGACTTCGCAATTTTTATCCCGGCTTGATCGACAGCTATATTTACTCCGTATTCCAGGATCCCTACGACCGCATCTGGATCACGTCCGATAACGGGATATTCTACTTCCAGCATGACCGGCTCATTCATTTTCCTGCTCCTGCCGGTACAGGAAACAAAAAGTATACAGGGACCCTGCTGTCCGATGGGCACATCCTTCTGGCCAGTAGCGAAGGACTTTATGAGATCAGCAGCCGGACCCTCGGGATCACGAGACATAACCAGTTCGGTCAGATCGCCCAAAGCCTGGAGAACATCTTCGTCACTTCCCGCGGTGAGATCTTCCTGCTCACCGGGATCAACGGGATTATCTATTACTTTCCCGATTTCCACTCAAAACCTCTGCAGCTGAAGAACCGGTTCACTTCCAATATTTTTCAGCTCATTGAACTCAATGACCGGGTCATCGGGGGAAACAGCAGCGGTGTGGTGGTTTTTAACGGGGAAACCTTCGAATTGCTTGAAGAGACCCATTGCAATGTCTGGTCGCTGTATAAAGATGAAGACCGCGTATGGGTGGGAACCGATTGCGGCATCGGGCTGGTCAGGGAAGGACGCTTTGACCAGCTGGAGCTTTCCGGGTTCGACAGGGACCTGGTGATCAAATCCATCATTCCCGCGAAGAACAGAAATTATCTGTGGCTCGGCACCAATAAGGGTTTCAGTCATTTCAACACGCGTACAAAAGAATTTGAGTTTACCATCAACGCGAAAGATGGCCTGAGCGGTGATGAGATCACTCCCGGCGGTCTCTTTATCGACCGAAATGACCTGCTCTGGGTAGGAACCTACCACGGGA
>DSDZ01000215.1 GCA_011048475.1 Bacteroides sp.
GGGTGAATACCTTGTTCTTGCCGATGTTCCTGATCGCTACCGTGAAGAAATTTTTCCACATTGTCTTTTCTCTGGATAAGAAAAAAACAGTTTTTATGCCACAATGTTTATGTCACTGTAAATAAAATGATTGCTGCTAGGTAAATAAAATGGTGTGGCCGGAAAATCGTTCGGTTCCGGACCGGAACCGTACGGTTTGGTACATGGCAGGGTCAGAGCCTGAAATGGATCCTGAATGTGTACAGGGAACAATCATCCGAAAGCTCCTCGAAACTGTAATCGATCTTGCTGCCCGCGATCTTGGCAATCTCCATCAGCCCCAGTCCGGCTCCTCCTTCCGAGGAGAACTCCCCATTTGTAATGGTGGACCTGTAAAGGTTTCTCAGACCTTCCCGGGATTGGCTGTTTACGTGATCGATCTTTTTCCGCAAGGGTTCCACCCTGTAGTTTTTCACCGGATTCCTGGTGATCAGTTCAATGATGGTGGAGTTCCGGTTGATGTAGCAGCAGGGACAGAACGGGGAGCTCCTTTCTTTGTCGCACCGGACCTGCTCCCCGTATTTTGCCACATTCTCAAGGGCTTCTATCATGATGGATATCATCTTCTTATACGACCTGAACGAGATCCTGTGATCCTGGGATGCAATTTTAAACTCCGACAGCAACCGGTCGATCGTGCTGAATGTAAACGGGCCACAGTAAGAAAGGATGGTCGTATCCAACATCGGTGATCGGATTAGATATCCAGTTATCCAATTTAGGAAAATCCGTTCAATGATTCACCGTTATGATTCATATATCCGGTATCTTCCTTTAAATCAACTCCATAACTGGCTTCTACAGCCAGTCTGTCACATCGCTCATTCTCCGGTACCGCATCATGTCCCTTCACCCAGACAAATGAAACCGGATGAAGCCGGTACAACTCGAGAAACCGCTGCCAGAGATCCGCATTCTTCTTTTTCCTGAACCGGCTGGTTTCCCACCGGAACACCCAGCCTTTGTTCACCGCTTCGGAAACATACCTGGAATCTGTGAAGATCCTCACTTTCAAATCTTTTCTCTTCAACGACTCCAGGGCCCTGATCACCGCCAGCAATTCCATGCGGTTGTTAGTGGTCATCCTGTATCCTTCCGCAATCTCTTTCCGGTGCCCTCTGTAGAGCATGACCACTCCCAGCCCTCCCGGTCCGGGATTTCCCCTGGCAGCTCCGTCGGTATAGATGACTATCTCATCCCCGGGCATGGTTGCATCACCATATAAGCGTCATCTCATCGACCAGATGTCTGGCCCCAGCAAATCGATCGATCAGGAATAGTACATATCTGATATCCACGCTGATGCATTTCTGGAGCTCCTCCTCGAAAGCCACATCTCCGCTCATCGCCTCCCAGTTGCCGTCAAAGGCAATTCCGATGAGCTCCCCGCTGGCATTGATCACGGGACTTCCGGAATTCCCGCCGGTGATGTCATTGTTGCTGGTGAAGCATACATGCATGGTGCCACCGGAACCGTAGGGTCCGTAATCCTTCTCCCTGTAAAGTTCCTTGAGTCTTTCAGGGACAGTGAATTCGTAACTCTCCGGCTCTTCCTTCTCCATCACTCCCTCGAGTGTGGTATGGTGCAGGTACCGTACCCCGTCGCGGGGCTTATAGTCACCCACCGTTCCGTAATTCAGGCGGAGGGTCGAATTGGCATCGGAATAAAAATCCTTTTCCGGATACATTTCAATCAGTCCCCTGAGAAACAACCTGCTTCCCCTGTCGTAGGACTCCTCAAACTCGGCGGCCCCGCCCCGGATCTCAAAATACTTGTCCGCCGCCTTTGCCGCCTGAAAGGCAGGATCCTTTCGCAAAACCTTCAGGGAGGGATCTTCCAGGAAGGCCAGGAATTTTGCCCGGTCCGGGACGATGGACTTTTTGAAGTATTTTTCCACGTATTTTTCAGCATCTCCGTTGTACTTTGTCTTCACCTCCAGGATATTCTGCGGAAGGAACCGCTCGTCCAGATCCTCCTGCAGGAGGCTCACCATGGCTGTCATTACCTTCTTGTCGGTGGAAGGATTGTAGTCCTTGTAAAATATCTCGGAGATCTCCTTCAATCCGCTGACCACCTCCTGGATGCCTTCCGGATCGGGATCCGGATGTGACAAGGCCTGCTCCAGCTGCCCCAGGTTTCTGGCAAACAGAACCGATTCCATGCCTCCCCTGAAGATGGTCTCTTCGATATACTGCATGGCATTTGCGTACTGCCTCCTGCCTTCAACCGCTTTCCGGATGTTCTCGAGTGCGTCGCCGTAGATCGCCTCCCTTTCGGGCCGCTGTTTTACCCACTCGCGGAAAGCCTCTTCCTGCTTTTGTTTTTTGGCCACCACGTCCAGATTCACCAGGCCCCTGCTCTGCCCGATGGAATATTTCCAGGAATTGGATGACCTGGAATACTTGGATGCATACTGAAGCCTGACCTTCTCATCCGCCCGCATATCCTCCATCATCAGGTCCTGCTTGACCCCCCTGATCCTGATCCGGTTTGGATGGATAACTTCCAGCAGTTCCCGCACTTCCCAGGAGGTGATGTACCTGTCGGTGCTTCCGGGGTACCCCAGGACCATGGTAAAATCACCCTTGTCATAACCTTTGAGGGAAACGGGGAAATAATGCTTTGATTTCAGCGGGATGTTGTCCGGACTGTAATCGGCCGGTTTTCCATCCGGATCCGTGTAGACCCTGAACATGGAGAAATCGCCCGTATGGCGGGGCCACATCCAGTTATCGGTGTCCCCTCCGAATTTCCCGATGGACTCCGGCGGGGCACCCACCAGCCGTACATCCCGGTAAGTTTCCGTGATGAAAAGAAAATACCGGTTATCGTTGTACATGCTGTGGATCCTGGCCTCGTAATGGTTCCCTTCCATGGCTTCGGCAGTAATCTCCGCTGCGGCGGACCGTATCTTCGAGTACCGGTCCACCTGTGACATCTCTTCCGAAATCCCTTCCAGGACCCGGCCGGTCACCTCCTCCATCCTCACCAGAAAAGTAATGGTCTTGCCTTCGTTGGGCAGTTCATCTTCCCTGGTCAGCGCCCAGAAGCCGTTTTTCAGGTAATCGTTTTCCACCGTGCTGTGGAACTGGATCTCGTCGTACCCGCAATGGTGGTTTGTCAGCAGCAATCCGTCAGGGGAAACCAGTTCAGCCGTGCACGAGCCGCCATCGAGGGCCCCCACTGCATCTTTCAGGCTGGATTGGTTCACGCTGTATATCTGCTCTGCCGTGAGCTGAAGCCCCATCTCGGTCATCTCATCCATGTTCACCTCCCGGATCAGGCTCAGCAGCCACATCCCCTCATCGGCATGCAACTGCAGGTGGAAAAGCGACACAACGACCAGCAAACATA
>DSDZ01000080.1 GCA_011048475.1 Bacteroides sp.
CACCGCACCCGCATCAACAATCTGCCCAAGGCCCAGCGGCAGGAGGTGTATGATCTCATTTCGGGCTATCTTTCCGAACCCTGACGCATCGGCGCAACCCGTCCGTATTTCTTCAGTGCGGGTTCAAGGGCATCATGGAACTGTTGTGCTGTAAAACGGTTCCCGTGTGCCGGGTAGATGACCTTTACGGGAAGCGAGCGGATCATTTTCCAGCTTTCCAGCAGGGCCGTAAGGTCCTCGGCAAAAGGCGGGAAATATTCCTTCCCCTCCAGCCCGAAGAAGGTGTCCCCCGAAAACATCTCCCCTGCTTCGGTGAGCACCACCATGGAACCCGGGGTGTGCCCCGGGGTGTGGATCACCCTGGCGGGGAATCCGAATTCCTCTTTCAAATCGTACGATGTGTCCGCCAGGATATCCGGTTCCACCCCTTCGTACTTCCCGAGCCTCCTGGCAAAAACCCTTGCCAGTCCCACCAGAACCCTGGCTTTCCATCGGGTGCCGCCCGGCAATTGCGTAAATCCCTTCCTGAGCCGGTCCGCTTCCGAGCGGTGGACCATGATCCTGCAACCCGTCGCCGCCTTTATCCTGGCGGCAGTCCCCGCATGGTCAAAATGGGCATGGGTCAGGATCAGGAGCTCGAGCATCTCCGGCTGGAGTCCCGCTCCCTGCAACGCTTCCAGGATCCTGTTCATTAACCCTCCGCGTCCGCAGTCCACCAGCACGGCCCTTCCCGGTTTGAAAAGCAGGTAGGCGGACACCCCGCCCAGGGAGATCCTGCGGATTTTGTAATCCTTTTCTTCCTTCATTCCACTTTGAAATCAAACATCCTGATCCCGCCCAGGAACCCCTCCAGGCGGTCGCCCTTGTTCACAGGTCCCACCCCGGCAGGTGTTCCCGTAAAGACCAGATCACCCCGCCGCAGCGTCACGAACCGGGATATGTATGCAATGATGGCTTCGAAGGAGAAGATCATCCCCGAGGTGTTCCCTTCCTGCACGGTGGCACCGTTCAGATCGAGCCTGAAGGAAAGGTTGCGGATATCCCCGAACCGCTTCAGGGAGAAAAACCTGCTCACCGGGGCCGAATGGTCAAATCCTTTGGCGATCTCCCATGGAAGTCCCTTTTCCTTCATCTCATGCTGAAGGTCCCGGGCCGTAAAATCCACACCCAGTCCGATCTTCCTGAAGTGCCCCGGCGCATCCGCTTCGGGGATGCGACTCCCTTCCCTGCTGATGCGAAGCACCACCTCCACCTCGTGGTGCACCTCTTTTGAAAAATCCGGGAGGAAGAAGGGACGGTTGCCGGTGACCAGCGCCGTGTCGGGTTTGATGAAAAATACGGGAACGGTTGGTACCGCGCTTTTCATTTCACGGGCATGGTCCGCATAGTTCCTGCCAATGCAGATGATCTTCATGATGCTACTTGTTGAGAGACCTGAGCTTGATGGTGGTGAGGACTTTCTTGGTGTAGAGGGGAAAATCGCCGTTCATCATCCATCCGTAATAGCCGGGGTCCTTTTCGAGGACCTCGCTCACGAGCCTGCCTTTGTATTTTCCGAAGTTAAATACCTCCTCATCCTTCTCGTTGTAAACGATCCGGCCGGCAAAATCGGCATTCCGGTTATGGGAGGAGAATTCGGCCAGTTTCCCGATGTCGTTTTCAAGCTGCGGGTACCTGTCCAGCTGGGCCTGCAGCACCTCGTAGGTGGCCATCGTGTCCACGGCGGCCGAATGGGCGCTGTCCAGCTCTTTTCCAACAAAAAACTTGTAGGCGGCAGCCAGGGTCCTGGGTTCCATTTTCATGAAGATGATCTGGACATCCACGAACTTTTTCTTCTTCAGGTCTATGTCCACCCCGACCCTAAGGAATTCTTCGGCCAGCAGGGGAATATCAAATTTTACCGAGTTGTAGCCGGCCAGATCGCATCCCTCGAAATCCCTGGCCAGGTTCTTTGCGACCTCGCCGAATGTGGGGGCGTTCTTCACATCCTCATCGGTGATCCCGTGGATGGCGGTGGCCTGATCGGGGATGGGCATCTCCGGATTGACCAGGATCGTTTTGGAAGTCTCGTTCCCGCCCAGGTCCACCTTCAGGTAGGAGATTTCCACGATGCGGTCTGCCGCGATGTTGATACCGGTGGTCTCCAGATCGAAAAAAACAATGGGATTCTTCAGGTTCAGACGCATCCGTCAGGCATTTATCATCATGGGCATGAGCAGCATGAGGGTGTCTTCATTTTCGTTATCCTGCTCGGCGGGGACCAGGATCCCGGCACGGGTGGGATCGCTCATCTCCAGCACCACATCGCCGGAGGAGAGGTTCGCCAGAATTTCCACCAGGAAGGTGGACTTGAAGCCGATCTCCATATCCTCTCCTTCGTACTGGCAGCTGAGCCGTTCATTGGCCGAGATGGAGAAATCAATGTCCTGCGCGGAAATGTTGAGCTGGTTCCCCGTGAGTGAAAGTTTCACCAGGTTGCTGGCCTGGTTGGAAAAGACCGAGACCCTTCGCAGGGTGTTGTAAAAGGCCAGCCGGTCGATGACCATCCTGTAGGGATTGTCCGTGGGGATCACCGAGTTGTAGCTGGGATAGTTCCCGTCCACAAGCCTGCAGACCAGCCGGTAGCCGGGCAGGGTGAAGGAGGCGTTCCGGTCGTCGAATTCCAGGACCACCTGGCCTTCTTCACGGGGAAGGATGTTCCTGAGCAGCGAGGCCGGTTTCTTGGGAAGGATGAAACTGGCCGCGTTTTCGGCCGAGGCGTCCGTGCGCTTGTACCTGACAAGCTTATGGGCATCGGAAGCCACGAAGGTGATGTCGTCGGGGGAAAGCTCCATGAAGATCCCGTTCATCACCGGGCGGAGTTCGTCATCCGCAGTGGCAAAGAGTGTTTTGCCGATCCCGGCCAGAAGGAGGTCCCGGTCAAGTTCCACGGTTTCTTTCTGGTCATCCTTGATCACCGGCATCTGGGGGAACTCATTGCCGTTCTGACCCGGAATGGTGAACTTGCCGTTCTCGGACTGGATCACGATCACCAGGCTGTCGGTGTTGATCTCGAATGTGAGCGGGATCTCCGGGAACTCCTTCAGCGTATCGGTCAGCAGCCGCGCAGGGACCGCGATCACTCCCGAGCCATCCGTGTTCTCCAGCCGGATCTGCGTGACCATTGTGGACTCCAGGTCGGAAGCAGTGATATCCAGTACCCCGTCCTCCAGTGAAAAGAGAAAATTGTCAAGGATGGGAAGGGTATTCTTTGAGCTGATGACGCGACTGATGGCCTGCAGATGACCAAGCAGTTCCATACTGGATACGACAAATTTCATGATCTGTTCTTTTATATGTTCTTTATGTGTTCAGAGATCGGTTAATCCATCAATAATACAAAAAAAATTCG
>DSDZ01000054.1 GCA_011048475.1 Bacteroides sp.
AGAGAGCTGTTTATCTACGGACCGGTGGACGCAGGCGGAAACCTGTCGTCTGATACCCTCATAGAAGAGGATATGGATATTGTACGCAGCGGTTATTCCTCGGAAGGAGTACCGGATAAACTGTGTATCCTGAAAGGAGGGGATGAAGACGAACCGTTACTTCATTCGCTGATAAAATGGTTTTAGGGATTACCTCCACTAAAACGTCCAAACAGTATCATGAGCAGTTTTATGAAGGGCATCTTTGTCGCGTTGGTCGCGTTGCTTGCCGCAGAGATGCCGGCGCAAAAGGCAAATGTCATTTTCCTCCACCACTCAACGGGAGGAATGATCTACGAAGGAGGGAACGTGGCCGATTCCGTGGCCGCCTATAATCAACGTGAAGGCACTGAATATACGATCAAAGATTGGAATTTTCCTTACAAACCCTATGAATGGGCAAATTATCCATACGATTACTGGAATATCTGGATTAACGGGTATTGTGAGGATTACCGCGGAGAGAAGGGATACGTCAACGTAATGTGCCTGGATGATCTATCAGCAAGATACGACGTAGTCATATTCAAACATTGTTTTCCGGGTGCTGATATCCTGGAAGACACAGGAAATCCTGATATCTCATCGGTTAGGAAGAGTCTGGAAAACTATAAACTGCAATACAGAGCCTTGCGCGATGCCTTTGCCTCATTTCCGGAAACCCAATTTGTGGTGTGGACCCTTGCTCCACGACATCGGTTATATCCGGGGACAACCGAACATGCAGGAAGGGCCGGAGCGTTTGTCGACTGGGTCAAA
The DNA here is from genome assembly GCA_011048475.1 of Bacteroides sp. Taxonomy (GTDB): domain Bacteria; phylum Bacteroidota; class Bacteroidia; order Bacteroidales. Next base: position 799 of record DSDZ01000054.1, read on the forward strand.
AGCGAGTGGCTGCAGGAGGAGGGGAAGCGTTATGAGAACATCCATGTGTTTGATTATTTCTCACTGAGCGCAACTTTGGATCCCGAGGCTGACCCGCCAGCCGTACAGCACTGTCTCAAATACAAATACGAAAAAGAGCACGATCATCACGATTCTCATCCCAATGAACTGGCCTGCAAGGAGATCGGTCCGGAGTTTTACAGATTTATCCGGGATTTGCTGGAATCGGAATTTGGAAAAGATCCACAGAGAAACAAATGAGGGGAATCAGGGATCCATTATAAAGACTTGTCAATGAGCAGAATAACACTTACCGGAATCATCCCGCTGACCGGATTGCTCCTGGTGGCTGCCAGTCAACATGCTGATAAAGGTTTTTTTGAAGCAGAAAGAACCGATGAAGGATTACGGCTGACCGAGAAAGGACAAACGGTCCTTTTTTTTCGTTCGAAACCGGTTTCCCGGAAGGGACAGTATACCCGGAACAATTACATTCATCCGTTGCTTTCACTTTCAGGGGATACGCTGACCGAGGATTTCCCGGATGACCACAGGCACCACCGGGGGATTTTCTGGGCCTGGCACCAGGTTTGGGTCGGGCAACAGCGATTGGGAGATGCATGGTCCTGTGAAAATTTTTCATGGGATATTCATCGACTTGAGACAGACATCCGGCGCGATATGGCTGTGATCAGCGTCAACACGCACTGGAAGTCTCCTGCATGGAAAGATGCCGATGGAAACCCGGAACCATTCGCTGAAGAGAACACGAAAATTACTGTATTTCCAGCTGACAACCATATACGGAAACTGAAGTTCAAAATAACAGTTACCTCGCTGACCGATAGCCTGAGGGTAGGAGGATCAGAGGATGTAAAAGGATATGGCGGATTCTCCTGGAGGGTTAAACTTCCGGAAGATGTGATGTTCACGGGATCCGAAGGCGCTTTGATGCCGGAGACTGCAGCAGTGAAAGCAGGTCCCTGGATATATATGTACGGAACCTTCTCCGGTAATAAACCGGCAGGCATCTTAATGATGTCTGATCCTGCCAATCCCGGCGATCCGGAACAATGGGTACTGAGAGAAAAACACAGCATGCAGAATGCTGTCTTTCCCGGCAATATACCGGTGGTGCTGAACCACCGTGATAGTTTTACACTCAACTATTGTATGGTCATTCACGAATATCCTCCGGCGCAGTTTGATCCCGCGGAGCAGTACCGTGAATATTTGGAAAATAAAGCAAATATATGATATCAAAACCTGTGCAAATACATGCGATCAGGTTGCTGGCATTTATTGGTCTGCTGGTTCCTGGTCATGTAATCTCTTCCGGTCAGGAAACCAGTGTGACAGACAGATTAAAATATTATAACGCAGAGGAATTTGTGCTGGAGGGAAGCCTGGTGCCCCGGGAGCAGAAAGCAAGGTATTACGACAGGCTGCCACTCCATTCAAAGGAAAAGGTGCATCCTCATGTCTGGTACCTTTCACGGACTTCTGCGGGCCTGGCAGTCAGGTTTCGGACGAATTCGTCCGTGATGGGAGTAAAATGGGAAATACTCAGGGATGAACAGAGGAACCACATGGCTGAGACAGGTATCAAAGGTTTGGATCTTTACTGCAGGGTGGGAGATGAATGGATGTATGTGAATACAGCCAAACCTGACGGCAGGGAAAGCACTTACATGCTCATCAATGACGCCTCGGATTCATTGCGGGATTTCAGGATATATTTGCCATTGTACGATGGACTTGAAAGGTTGGAAATCGGAATTGAACAGGATGCGGTCATAGAAAAGCCCCGGCAGGAGTGGTCCATGAAACCCATCGTTTTTTATGGTACCAGTATCACACAGGGAGGATGCGCATCACGGCCGGGAATGGCCTACAGCAATATTATATCCAGGAAGCTGAATGTGGAGTGTATCAACCTCGGATTTGCCGGAAACGGTCGCATGGAACCGGGAGTGAACGCTGCCATGGCAGATATGGATGCATCGCTGTATGTGATTGATTGTGTGGGTAACATGACAGTTGAACAGATTCATCAGTACATGGCCCCCCTGGTGGATACCCTGCGCAGAAAAAAGCCGCTGACTCCTATAGTCTTTGTTGAATGCCTGATGCACAACCGAACCTGGTTCAACGATTCGTTAAGAAATAGTGTCATTGAGAAAAACAAAGCCCTGAAAGAGGAATATGTTGCCCTGCACGATGCAAATAAAGAGGAAATTTATTATATCGGTGTGCGAGATGCAACCGGAGAGGACCGTGAGGGTACGGTCGACGGGGTACACCTGACAGATCTGGGTTTTTTGAGGTTTTCCGAACACCTGATCGGTGAATTCAGGAAGCTTGGTCTGGTAAAGTGAAAGGCAATTCAATTTATTAACTGTTCATTACTAAAAATTCAGGAATCCATGAGAAATAGAATTTTAACTACGTTAATGGTTGTCGTTTTGATAAGTCAGTTTACCGGTGCGGCAGCCCAGGAAGAGATTCCGGCCTTTCCGGGAGCAGAGGGATTTGCAGCCTATGCCAGAGGGGGAAGAGGTGGTGATGTGTATATCG
>DSDZ01000368.1 GCA_011048475.1 Bacteroides sp.
CACCACATTGCACGGATAGGGATTGATCTGCTTCAGATAGGAAGCCATGGCCTTTCTCTGGGCATCGGTCTGCCCGATGGGTGTCCAGGAAGCCGGTCCGTTCTCCTCACCCAGGTTCCATGTCACCCCCAGGTGGTGACCGAATCGGGCCACCAGCTCACGCAGGTAAACCCGTCGCTGTACATTGGTATATCCCATATCCAGCAGGCATTCATTCTCTGTTTCCTGGAGCACGAAGTGAAGCATGATCCCCTTCCTTTCCATATGGTCGAATACCACCTCCCACTGGTCCAGCTTGCTGCAATCGAACCGGTACCGCTCATTACGCCTGGTATATGGCCACACATCCTTTCCGTCTCCCATGATGTTCATGGTCAGCATGTAGACCGAATTCACCCCCTGCGACGCCAGGTAGTTCACTGCACCGATGATCCCTTTGCCTTTTCCTCCCTGCCAGGTCGGGTCACCCTGATCCCAGTCCCCCGTATGGGCTTCATACCGGTGAAGACTTTTTTTCGGATCCGCCTCCCCTTCCCTGACCCCTTCGGTCAGGCTGAAACGGGATGTCTGGTCAAAATCTTCATACGCCAGGAAATTTTCGGGGCTGTCGGCCCCGTTCTTGATCCAGATCTCATCCGATCCCTGGAATATGAAATATCCCTTCCCGCCATTGACAATCCGTCCCTTCGCCCGGAAATCAGGCTCATTCTTATCCGATTCCCCGATCACAAGCGAACCTTTCGCCCCGTCCGGTCCCACTCCCTCACCAGGGCCGTCCGGATCAGTTCCAGAAACCGGATCAGGACCTTCCGGATCCGGGGTGGCCCCGCTACGAAACCATCCATCCAGAACTGCAAGATCCTTTCCCTTCCTGAATGATACCCGGTAGTTCCAGATGCCGGGTTCATCGGGCCTGAAATGTACCTTCCACACATTTCCCTCAGTGGCGGAGCTTTCCCCCGCATTCCCGTCCGCCGCAAAATAGCCGGGGACCCTGTAAGATTCTTGTCCCTTGGAAAAGAGCACATCCACCCGGTAATCCAGGAAAGGATTCTCCACATCCGCCTCTGAGGTCCCTGGCCCTTCCAGCACCAGGGTCACCCTGTGCCACTGCTTCAGGTCACCTTCCACGCGGACCGTTTGTCCGCCAACCGGCTGGCAGGAAGCGATCATCCATGCCATGATCAGGTAAGTAAGTTGTTTCATTCGTTTAAAATTTGTTTTCAGATGGATCGGGTTCAGGTCTCCCCGTTAAAGGTGAATAAATTATAAAAAATCTATCTTTGCCCAACGCTTCTTCAAGATTTAATCATGAAAAACGCCTTTGAAGTAAAAGATCCGGACTTCGATCTGAGCCCGTTCACCGGAATGACCCGGAAACATTACATTGACTGCGCAAAATATGTGCTGGGAAGGGCATTCAGACATGTGGACTCCCTCGAGGCGCCCATCGTTTTTCCGAAAGTTCCCGGGAAGACCTATCCGCATCCCGGAGCCCCGGACTGGCGTTACCGCTCGGCTGAGTTTGAAGCCCTTGAAAGATCTTTTACCCTGGCCGCACCGCTGATCCATGTGGATCCCGGGGTGACCATCAACAACATCAAGTTGCGTGATTATTACAGCCTGCAGATCTACAACACCTTCACGCCCGGGCACCCCAATTCGCTGCCCCTGCCCGAAGAACTGCCCGATGCAACTTACCAGTATACCTGTGAATTCGGGGGACTGTTCAAGACCCTGCTCCTGATGCCGGACACCGTCTGGTCCACCTACACTCAGGAACAGAAAGACGAGATGGCCGAATGCATCTCCAAATGGGGCCACCACAGGACCACCCAGAACAACTGGCGGATCTTCAACATCGTCACCCTTTCTTTCCTGAAAAAACATGGGTATGAAGTGGACATGGAACTGCTCAAAAGCCACCTGCTGTGGGTCACTTCCTATCATTCGGGCGACGGCTGGTACCTGGAGCAAACCTATAACTATTACACCGTCAGCCTGTTTATCGTCTACGGGACCATCTGGAACAGGACTTTCGGGGACGAATATTTCCCTGAAATTTCGGAAGCGATCGAAGAGTCGGCACGGAAACTGATGAAGACCTACGTGAATTTCTTTGCCAGGGACGGGTACATCAACATGTGGGCCAGGAGCATCTGTTACCGGACCTGGATCTCCGGGGGATTCACGGTTTCATTCATGCTGAAGGACGGGTCACCTGTTGACCCGGGCTGGGCACGAAGGCTCTGTTCGGGATCCATCCTGCAGTTCGTCACCCGGGAAGAGTTTTACCAGAACGACGTTCCGTGCCTGGGCTTCTACAGGCACACGGAATATGTGCTGCAGAATTACAGCTGTTCCGCAAGCCCGTTTATTATGTTCATCCCGTTTATCGCCCTGGCCCTGCCCGAAGATGCACCGTTCTGGACGGCCAGGGAAAATGAGGGTATCTGGGAAGGGCTCGGGGACAGATCCCATGTGGAGGTGCTGAACAATCCCGGCCTGGTGCTGGTCAACCATGGGAAAACAGGGACTTCAGAGATCATCCCGGGGAAAGTGTACTATGACGACCACAACTATTCGAAACTGGTCTACAACACCCATTTTCCCTGGGAGGACCACAATCCCGCGGGAGGCACATCCATGGAGTACAGTTTCCGCAGCCTGGACCCGCGCGATGTGCGGGGCGATGATATCAATTTTTACCTGACCGGGATCGCCGAACAGAACCTCTCCGGGAAGAATACGCATTTCACAACTTCCCAGAGCATGCTGTACAACGGCGTGCGGAAGGATGTGATTTACAGGCAGGCCATCATGCGCAAGCCTCCCAACAACGGGGTGGGCTACATCATTGACCTGGCTGAGATCGTGATCCCGGGGGGCGTGATCCGGGTGGACCGCTCACGCATGGCGTTTGAACATGAACTTACACTCGGACACTTCGGGTTGCCTCATCTCAATGGCCGGAAAGCCGGAGTCAGGCAATTCGAAGACGGCAGCAGGAAGATCATCACCGCATCCATCCCGGGAAGGAGACTGGCGCTGATCGCCTACCACGGATGGGACGTACTGGAAAGCATTACGCACGAGGGAAGAAATGCCGAAGCGGACGAAAGCACGGTCATCTTCGCCCGCAAGAAAAGAGTTCAGAAAAACCCTCCCATGGAGCTCATGATCACCGTGCTGCTGCACCAGATGGATGACCGGGAATGGACGGAAGAGGAGCTGGCTCCCATCAGGCATGTGGAGATCATGGAAATGACCCCCTCCCATTCAGCCCTGGGGGCCCTCATTACCTTACGGGACGGCAAACGATACGAGGTGGATTTCAAGGACATGGACGGATACCGGTCATGCTGAC
>DSDZ01000369.1 GCA_011048475.1 Bacteroides sp.
CCCTCTAACCACATTTGACGGATTTTTTTTTATTTTGCGGTTATCTTTATGAACAGGAAACACAGGACTTGGGAGCAAAAGTGCAGATAACCGGCTCATTTTTTTCCATGCTAGCGGGATTGATCATCGCCGCACATGTGTTGATCCCGCACCACCACCATTTCCATGCTTTCGACCCGCAGCCTGCCGGTCAGGAATGTTATCACGGCGGTACCGTGGAATCACATGTCGCACCGGAAGAGGTGCCCTCCCACTGTCATTTTTTAAACAATTTTGTTTTTGCCAGGGAAGATGATCAGCACATTGATCTTCAGCCCGGTACATTCGCCATTGTACTTTCGCTGGATCTCACCGTGGTCCCGGAAGAAAACTCAGGTGTCAACGCAATCATTCCCCATGAATTCAGGGTTCCCCTTCCCGTTGGTTACATCCTTGAAGATTCTCCCCTGAGAGCCCCTCCGGGCATTTGTTGATTCATAGCATCAATTTTTCTGATTGCCTTTCCTGAATCCGGTTTTCAGGCAGCCTTTTCATGTGAACAGCAAATGTTATCCGTGATATGATACAAAGGATCATTGAATTTTCCGTTAAAAACAAACTGGTCATCGGGCTTTTTATACTGGCCTGGACCGGCTGGGGGATCTACTCCATGTTGAACCTGCCCCTGAACAGTGTGCCCGATCTGACCAACAACCAGGTAAAAGTGACCACCTACACCCCCGACCTGGCCACGGAGGAGGTGGAGCGGTTGATTACCTATCCCATCGAACTGGAAATGGGTAACCTGCCCGGATTGATCGAGATCCGCTCGGTGTCCAAGTTCGGATTGTCTGATATCACCCTGGTCTTCGATGAGCGCATGGGTATGTACAAACCCAGGCAGCTTGTCAAGGAAAAATTAATAAGCGCTGCCGGTAAATTACCCGTGGGAGTGGGGGAACCATCCATGGGACCGATGACTTCGGGACTGGGTGAAATTTACCAGTATGTGCTCACACCCGGGCCGGGTTATGATACCCTGTATGATGCCATGGACCTGCGGGAGATCCAGGACTGGATCGTGAAAAAGGAATTGATCAATATTCCCGGTGTGGTGGGGGTGAATACCATGGGGGGATACCTGAAACAATACGAGGTGGCCGTGGATCCTGTCCGGTTGAGAAGCTACAACATTACCATCAGCGATATATACGAGGTTCTGAGGAAAAACAATGCCAACACAGGCGGCAGCTATATCGAAAAGAACCGGCAGGCATATTTTATCAGGGGCGAAGGGCTGATCACCTCCCTGGAGGATATACGTAATATCGTTATTCATGATGAAGGCGGGATCCCCCTTCGGATTGGTGATGTGGCCCGGGTCGGTTTAGGAAGCGCACCCCGGTTCGGCGCTTTTACCTATAACGGAAAAGGAGAGGCGGTCGGTGGGAAGATCATGATGCTGCGCGGGGAAAATCCCGCCGGGGTAATTAAAGATGTCAAGGAACGGCTAACAAGGGTCAGGGAAGCCTTGCCGGAGGGTGTACAGTTGGAACCATTTCTGGACCGCTCCTCCCTGATCGCTGAAACCACGCATACTGTCGTTGAAAACCTTGCACTGGGAGCCCTCATCGTCATTTTTGTGCTGGTATTCCTGATGGGGAATTTCCGGTCAGGCCTGATCACCGCCTCGGTCATTCCCCTGTCACTGCTGTTTGCCCTCGGGATCATGTACACTTTTGATTTCTCGGCCAATTTGATCAGCCTGGGAGCGGTGGACTTCGGGATCATCATCGACGGGGCGGTCATTATCGTGGAATTTGTGGTCTTTCATTTGAGCCGGAACATGGTTTCATTGAAGAACAGCAGGGGCAGGGAGCTTCAGGCCCGGATGGATGAGATCACCATCCGGGCATCGGGACGGATGATGCGAACCGCCATATTCGGACAATTGATCATCCTGATCGTTTTCATTCCGATCCTTGCACTCACGGGCCAGGAGGGCAAGATGTTCCGTCCCATGGCAATAACCTTCGGCTCGGCACTCATCGGCGCCATCATTTTGTGCCTGACCTATGTGCCGATGATGACCGCCTGGATCGTGAGGCCGGATAAAGGGGATGCTCAGAAACCGGCCGACCGGATCCTGGGTTGGGTTCGAAGGGGATACCGGAAACTGCTGGGTTCGGCACTGCGTTACCGTTATGCGGTCACATCGGGGATCCTTCTCCTGTTCATTGCCGCCCTTTTTATCTTTTTTCGCATGGGTGCCGTCTTTATCCCTACGCTGGACGAAGGAGATTTTGCCATTCACCCGATCCTGCAACCGGGAACTTCCCTGGAGGAGACCGTAAGGATCAACACCAGCCTTGAGCAGGTCCTGTTGAAAGAATTTCCCGATGAGGTGGAGCAGGTGGCCACCAAGATCGGCACAGGGGAAATCCCCACCGATCCCATGTCGCTGGAAATGGCCAAGATGATCATCAATCTGGCCCCGAGAGATGCCTGGACAAGGGCACAAACCAAGGATGAACTGGAAGCCCTGATGAAAGAGGAGATGTCGGCAGCCGTACCGGGTGTGAATTTCTTCTTCTCCCAGCCTGTGGAGATGCTTTTTAACCACCTGCTCACAGGTTCGTCGGCCGATTTGCTCGTGAACATCTTCGGGGATGATCTGGATACCCTTTTCCGGATAGGGAATGAAGCCGGTGAGATCATTCGCCGGATACCCGGTGCGGGCGATCTGAATGTACAGAAGGTCATCGGTCTGCCCCAGATCGTTATTCGTTATGACCGGGACATCCTGGCCCGTTACGGACTTGATATCGACCAGGTGAACCGTGCAATCCAGGCAGGCTATTCCGGGGCTTTGGCCGGGACGATCTTTGAAGGTGAGCGGCAATTCTCCCAGGTGGTGCGGCTGGATGAAAAATACCGCAACGATCCGGATGCGGTGGGCGATCTGTATATCAAGCGTCCCAATGGCCGGCAGGTGAAGCTGAGCGAGGTGGCCACCATTACCATGCAGGACGGGCCCGCTGCCATATCCAGGGAGAGCGTACGCAGAAAACTGGAGGTGGATGCGAATATCGGCGATCGGGATACAGAATCATTTGTGGAAGAGGTGCAAAAAAAGCTTGAAGAAAAACTGGATCTTCCCAGGGGATATTACCTGACCTATGAGGGTGAATACGAAAACCTTCAGAGCGCGAAAAAGCGCCTGAGGTGGGTGGTCCCCCTCGTTCTCGGATTCATATTCATCCTGCTCTACATGCTTTTCGGTTCGCTGAAACAGGCCATCCTGGTATTTTCAGCCGTCCCCCTGGCAGCCATCGGGGGGGTGTTCTCTCTCTGGCTGCGGGGGATGCCTTTCAGCATCTCTGCGG
>DSDZ01000361.1 GCA_011048475.1 Bacteroides sp.
CATCCTGGTCTAGGACCTCCGCCCAGATGTAGCTGTAATAGCCGGCCGAATATCCTCCCGAGAAGATGTGCTGGAAATAGGTGGTACGGTAACGGGGAATGATTTCGTCAATCAGCCCGATCTTTTCCATGGAACTTGCCTCGAATGCGTTGATGTCAATTCCCGATGCATCCTTCAGGGTGTGGTAATCCATATCCAGGATGGATGCGGCCAGATATTCCACGGTGACAAACCCCTGGTTGAATTTGCCGGCTGCTTTGATTTTTTCAATCAGTTCAGCCGGGATCGGTTCTCCTGTCAGATAGTGTTTTGCATACTCCTTTATCACATCGGGATGGGACTGCCAGTTTTCCATGATCTGGGAGGGCAATTCCACGAAATCACGGGCCACGGAGGTTCCTGAGACGGAGAGGTAATTGCATTCCGACAGCAGGGAATGAAGGGCGTGCCCGAACTCGTGGAAGAAGGTCTCCGCTTCGTCAAAGCTGAGCAGTGCCGGTTTGTCGCCTGTGGGACGGGTGAAGTTCATGACGATCAGCTGGACCGGGTGAATGAATTCACCGTTGAGGACATGCTGCTGGCGGATGCTTGTGCTCCATGCCCCGCTTCTTTTTCCCGGCCTCGGATGAAAATCCATGTACAGGATCCCCACATGGGAGCCGTCCCGGTCTTTCACCTCGTATGCAAGCACCTCCTCATGATAAACCGGAAGGTCATTCCTCGGTTCGAAGGTGAGCCCGTAAAGCCTGTTCACCACGGTGAACAGCCCATCCTTCACTGCTTCCAGGCTGAAATAGTTTCTCACCTCTTCCTCGTCCAGTTCATACCGGGCTTTCCGGATCTTTTCAGCATAATACCACCAGTCCCACGACTGCAGATCGAAGTCCCCTCCCTCCTGAAGGATCATCTCCTGCATCATGGCGGCCTCTTCCCCGGCTTTTTCCAGTGCCGGTTCCCAGATCTGCAACAACAGGTCGTACACATTTTCAGCTGTTTTTGCCATCCTGTCCTCCAGCACATAATCGGCGTGTGTGTCATAACCCAGCAGATTGGCGCGCTGGATCCTCAATGCCAGCATCTCGGCCACGATCGCCTTGTTATCGAATTCATTGTCCCTGTTGCAACGCATGAACATGGCACGGTAAAGCTCTTCACGCAGGGCACGGTTTTCGGCATACTGCAGAAAGGGGATCCAGCTGGTTTTGTGGAGGGTGAACACCCACTTCCCTGCATGTCCTGCCTTCTCAGCCGTTTCAGCAGCGGCGGCCCGGACCGATTCAGGAAGCCCCTCCAGGTCAGCCTCATCCTCAATCACCAGTTCATATGCATTGGTCTCCTTCAGCAGGTTGTCTCCGAATTGAAGAGAAAGCATGGACAGCTTTTCATCAATTTCCCGGATCTGCTGCTTCCCGGCTTCATCGAGGTTCGCTCCGCCTCTCACAAAACGCTGGTAGGTCTTCTCCAGGACCCTGGACTGTTCGGTGGTCAGGTCCATCTGATCCCGTTTCTCATAAACCTGCTTCACCCTTTCGAAAAGATCCTGATCCAGCATCATGTTGCTCTGGTGCGCCGAGGTGATGGGGACAAGTACCTTTGCGATGGAGTCCAGTGCATCATTGGTCTCAGCCGACCGGAGCCTGTAAAAGACCCCTCCCACCTTTCTGAGGATCTCCCCGCTGGCATCGAAGGCTGCGATTGTATTCTCAAAGTCGGGTTCGGCCGTCAGGGTGATAATGGCATCAATTTCCGCTTCCTGCTGTTCGATCCCTGCCTGGAATGCGGGGATGAAATGCTCATTCTCGATCAGGTGGAACGGAGGAACTCCGAAAGGGGTGTCGTACTGGGTTAAAAACGGATTCATGGCCTGTTTTTTGTCTCCGCTGCAACCTGCGCCGGCAATGGATGCAGCGATAAGGACGATCATCAGTTGTTTCATCGGGTCATATTTTGGTTGATCAGATCTTGTCGGTTTCCACAATCTTGCCCAGGATATCTGCATAGGGAATCATCAGGTATTCCTTTCCTTCAAACTCCAGTTCTGTCCCGGTGAAATTCTTGTAGAACACCACATCTCCCACCGAAATCTCGGGATCCTCGATCCCGCTGATGGCCAGCACCCTGGCAAATTGGGGTTTGGCTTTTGCGGTATCCGGGATGATGATCCCGGAAGCTGTTTTTGCCTCGGTTTCTTCGATCACCAGCAGCACATGCTGGTTAATTGGCTGCAGTTCTTTCATTTTTACTGAATTTTTGTCGATTATATAAATGATTTCATTGGATATTCAATAGCTGATCGATCCGCTCCCTGTCAAATCCCACAATGATCTGCCCGTCAATTTCCGTTTGCGGGACCCCCTGCTGTCCGCTCTTTTTCACCATGGCCTCCGCAGCGCCCTGATCGGCGGCCACGTTCACCTCGCGGAATGAGACGCCGCGGGTTTTCAGGTAGGTCTTGAGTGTATTGCACCAGGAGCAGGTGGGAGTGGAGTACACGGTTACCTGCCTGGTTCTCTTTTGCTGATCTGCTTGCGCGGGGTTCGGGAACCTGCCTTTAAAAACGGATTCGTAGAAGGAAGCGGACCGGCACCCCTTGATGATGTTGACGGCCTTCCCCTGCTGCAGGAGCAGCAGGCTCGGCGCTGTATCGATACCGAAGCGGGGATGGACATCCCGGACAGCCGACACATCCACCGTAAAGATGGCAACGGGGTTGCCCGGATCAACCTGAAGAATGTTATTCAGTGCGCATTCACTCTGCTCCGAGCCCTTCCTGTATATAAAGAGGAAAGACCTTCCGTTCTGGGCCATGGCATTTTCCAGTTCCGCATAGGATTGTATGTCCGTGGTCTTCATGCTGACTCTGCCTTTCAATGAAGGAAACGGCTGCAAATTTAATAAACTGAAATCAGGAAATCAGTAACTTTTATCACACAGCGGAGAATAATCGACCCTGTTTCTGGACAGGCTGACGAGTCCCTTTCTTTCCATTTCCTTCAGAAGTCTTGAAATCACCTCCCTGGAGCTGTTCAGGGCATGGGCAATGTTCTGGTGGGATCCCTCATAGACGGTTGCGCCGGAGGATCTGAAGCGGTCGGTAAAAAATTTTTCAAGCCGTTCGTCCATCTTTAAGAACGCCACGCTTTCGATGGTTTCCAGCAATTCGTCAAACCTTCTCTGCATGGAATGCATTACATACTCTTTCCATGTCTGGAAATCGGATATCCAGTTGTCCAGTTTTTCCACAGGCACCAGGATAACCGAGGTCGGCTCTTCGGTCACTGCCTTCACCCTGCTCCGGGTCCTGTCCATGCAGCAGACCAGTGAAACGGTGCATACTTCTCCGGCCCTGAGGTAATAG
>DSDZ01000359.1 GCA_011048475.1 Bacteroides sp.
AATTTACCTGAGCGATCAGGCGAAGGCAAGCGGCGAATTATATCAAAGAGTTTCGCATATGACCTTGGTTCCAACTTGGATGTATAAAGTCCAGAAATGAGCAGCTCTGCAAGCGCAGACATAATATCACATAATGGGACAACCTTGAGTGCCTTCGAGAAATCTCCTCAGGAATCAAAACCAGCTCTAATAGCTGACAGGACCTCAAATTGCTTTAACATAAAATCGTTACCGATATAGGGCAGCTGTGCGGCCGCTATATCTGATTTTATGTTAATCAGCAGAGCTGAGCGCAATTTGCTTGCGTTGTCCTATAATTAATATTATGTTAAATAGAATATATTAAAAACAAGGGAGGCAAGTTTCTTCACCTCCCCCATATTCTATTCACTCTAACCCAACCTTCGACTCTCGGCTCCCGACTACAAATTCTGCTTCAATGCTTTCACCCTCTCATACTCATCCATCATCTGTTCCTTGTAATAGATCCGTTGCAGGATGTCCAGGGTTTCGTACTTGACGGTCGGATTCTCGTCATTCAATTCATATGCCTTCTCCAGGATCGGAATGGCCTGGTCGTATTTCTCCTTTCCCAGTTCGTTTAACCTATCCCTTGTAGCTTCGTCTTCCTCCACGTTGGCCCTGTCATAGAAATCGGCCCCCTGCAGGTAGTAGATATATCCCATATCGTACCAGATATAATAAAGCGACGGATCCAGCTCACCCGCTTTTTTGTAGGATTCAAGGGCCCTATCAATGTACTCCACATCCTCCTTGTTGATCAGCATTCTACCCTGCCAGTAATATGCCTCCGGGATATCCGGGCTCTTTTCGACGACCTGTTCCATGAATTCGATTCCCTCGTCGATGTTCTTCATCTGGATGTATGTATCGGCAATGTTGGCAATCACATTCACCGTGTCGGGCCATTTTTCATATGCTTCTTTCAGTGTCTCCAGTGCAGCCAGTGTGTCACCGATGGCCATCTGGTCCATTTTGATCTGAAGGTAGGTATTAGGACCGCCGAAATCCACCTCCGCCAGTTGCTGATAGTAGTCAATGGCTTTCCGGTAAAGCGCTTTGTCATCAGTTTTGTTGGCGATTTCCCTGGCGATGATTCCGGAATACTGGATCATGAGGGTATCCATTTCACCTTCAAAAAGGTCCATCTTGTTGATGTTCAGCACATTTTCAAAAGACTCGAGTGCTTCATCATAATTTTCTTTGTAATAATAATTTACGCCCTGCCTTTTAAGCTGATTCTTCAATTCGATCAGGTTTTCCTTGATCTTGTCTGCCCTTTTTCCTTTCTCGTCCAGTTCCAGCGCTTTCTGGTACGCTTCGATCGCTTCCTCCAGCGGGGCCGGATGGATGGGATCAATCCGCTCGTAATCCTGGAGTGCGCCATTGACGAAGGTATAGATCATATGATCGTATACATACTTTTCATTCAAATTGCCATTTTTTGTCTCGGTCATTACACTGTCGGGATCCTGGTAAAAAAGCCTGAGGGTTTGCGGGGACATTCCCTCGACCACCTGTTCCAGTCCAAATAAGAACACATCCTGGAAAAGCTCACCGCGCTTCTCCCAGGTTTTGGATTTGGTTTTCTTTTTGTCATGTTGAATCTGCTCGTTGCTTTTTTCGACCTTTCGCTGGAGGGTACTGTAGTTCAGCAAAACTACGGGTGCGGCTCCCTCCTGTGCAGAAAGGCTCATGATGGTTGCTGCCATGATGGCCAGCGTCAAGAATTTTTTCATGTTCAATCTGGTTTTGTATGTGTCAAAAATATAAACTTTCCCAATAAACATCAAACAAGATGCCAATCCAGTTTATCCATCTGCCGTCTTACCTGTTTCAGGATCCACCTGTACCGTCTCATCACCATTCACCGGCACCTGTGTGGCGGCTGCGATCTGATCTCCCTCTCTAAGATTGATCAGTCTGACGCCCTGTGTATTTCGTCCCATTACGCGGATTCCTTTCACGGCAAGCCTGATGGCGATCCCGTTCTGGGTGATGATCATCAGGTCATCCTCATCCGTAACGGCTTTAATGGCAATCAGGTCACCAGTTTTCGAAGTGATATTGATGGTTTTTACCCCTTTTCCTCCCCTGTTGGTGATCCGGTAATCATCCAGGTCCGAGCGCTTGCCGAACCCGTTTTCGGAAATGACCAGGATATCCCTTTCTCCCTTTCTGGCCGTAACGATCCCGACCACCTCGTCCCTGGATCCCCCCAGGGTGATCCCCTTCACACCGGATGCAGTCCGCCCGACGGCCCGCACTTTTTCTTCATGGAAACGGATGGCCTTCCCGGACCTGACTGCCAGCATCAGTTCCATATCTCCATCGGTCAGCCTGGCATCAAGCAGGGTATCCCCTTCCCGGATGATGATGGCATTGATCCCGCTCTGCCGTGGCCTCGAGTACGCTTCCAGCCGGGTTTTCTTGATGATCCCCTGCTTGGTGGCCAGCACGATATAATTGTTGTTGATGTATTCCTGGTCCTTAAGGTCCTTCACATTGACAAATGTCTTCACCGTATCTCCCTGTTCGATCTGGATCAGGTTCTGGATGGCCCTTCCCTTGCTGTTCCTGGTCCCCTCGGGGATCTGGTAGACCTTCAGCCAGAAACATTTTCCCAGCTCTGTAAAGAAAAGGATCGTATTGTGCATGCTGGCCACGAACATATTGACCATGAAATCTTCTTCCCTGGTGGTACTGCCTTTGGAACCCACCCCTCCCCTGTTCTGTGTTCGGAATTCATGCAACGGTGTCCGTTTGATATATCCCAGGTGGGAGATGGTAATCACCATGTCCTTATCGGCATAAAAATCTTCAGGGTCAAATTCGCCTTCATCGGGAACGATTTCCGTCCTTCTGGGATCCCCGAATTTTTCCTTCACCTCCAGCAGCTCATCCTTGATGATCTTCATTCTCAGTCCCTCATCTGAAAGCACCTGTTTGTAATACTCGATCATTTTCATGAGCTCGTCGTATTCCTCGTGCAGTTTATCACGTTCAAGGCCCACCAGCCGCTGCAGACGCATCTCCAGAATGGCACGGGCCTGGATCTCCGTGAAGCCGAACTGCTCCATCAGTCCTTCGCGGGCTTCCTCCGCGGTCTGGGATGCCCTGATCAGAGCGATCACCTCATCAATATGGTCAAGCGCTTTCAAAAGCCCTTCCACGATATGGGCCCTCTTTTCAGCCTGGTCCAGATCATACCGGGTCCTTCTGACAACCACCTCGTGCCTGTGGTTCACGAAATACGAAATGAGCTGTTTCAGGTTCAGGGTCTTCGGTCTGCCGTTGACCAGGGCGATGTTATTAACGTTAAAGGTTGTCTGTAAC
>DSDZ01000068.1 GCA_011048475.1 Bacteroides sp.
ATGCTGCACCATCATTCGTATTGGCAGCCGTCTTACAGGCCTGCTGTTGTGGAATGAATTCCTCAGAATGAGGGATAATTCCTCAGGTTGCCACATCCTGTGATACCGAACGGATCAATGATCATGCAACTGGTAGGGTTTTGGCACAGGTTTCGATCCAAACGGCTACATACGCTGAATCCCGCAGAAGACAATTAGTATGATAAAACTTCAGAAGCCTGCTCATTCACATTCCGTGGATGAGATCTATGAATCCATGGAAACCTCAGACGAAGGACTGGGCAGCGAAGAAATAAAGCGCCGCAGGAAAGAGTATGGCATAAACAGGCTGAAGAAGGAGGGAAAAAAGAGCCTCTTTTCCATTTTTATCTCCCAGGTGAACAATCCCGTGATATTCCTGCTCCTTGCTGCAATGACCGTCTCATTCATTTTCGGTGATATTCCCGAGGCCATCGCCATCATCATTGTGATCATTCTCAACACCGTCATCGGTTTCTGGATGGAATACAGGGCACAGGCATCCCTGGATGCCCTGAAAAAAATGGATCCCCTGACCACCCGTGTCATCCGGAACGGGAAGGAGGAAGAGATCAATGCGGAAGAGCTTGTCCCCGGGGATCTTATCCACCTGGAGGCGGGCGACCTGGTCCCTGCGGATGCACGGATCGTATCGGCCACCGAACTATCGGTGGATGAATCTCCGCTCACGGGGGAATCCCTGCCGGTAAGCAAGCAGACCGATCCCATCGATGAGTCGACTCAGGTGGCTGACCGGTCCACCATGCTTTTCAAAGGAACAGCCCTTTCAACAGGAAAAACCCGGGCTGTGGTTACCGCCACCGGCATGGAAACTGAAATCGGGAACATTTCCAGGATGGTGGGTGAGGCAGGCGAAGATGACATTCCACTGAACAGGAAACTGGGGAAGCTTTCCAGGAGACTCATATGGATCATTGGCGGACTGGCGGTCGCTTTTTTTACTTTCGGATGGATCGCGGGAAAAGAGGTCTACCTGCTGTTGCAGACGGCCATCGCCTGGACGGTGGCTGCCATACCAGAGGGATTGCCCATAGTGGCCACCATCTCGCTGGCCAGGGGAATGCTCCGCCTGGCCGAAAAGAATGTGCTTGTCAGGAACCTTTCTTCGGTGGAGACCCTGGGAGAGACCACCATGATACTGACCGACAAGACCGGTACAATTACAAAGAATGAGCTGGTCCTTAAGGAACTTGACCTGAACAGCAAAGCCTGCAGCCATTTCTACCGGATTGCCGTACTGTGCAACGATGCCGGTGAGGAAAACTGGGGTTTCCAGGGAGATCCACTGGATGCGGCGCTGCTGACCTACGGCCGTGAGCAGGATAAAAAGAGGTTCGGGGATCTCAGAGACCTGGAACGGATCAACGAGGACCCCTTTGATTCCGGTTCCATGATGATGGGCACCATTCATGTCATGGAGGAATCCTGTTATATCTCGGCCAAGGGAGCCACCAATGCCATGCTGGATATATGCACCCATTATTTTGACGGGGATACAAAGAAGAAGATGGATGATGATTTCAGGGAAAAGTGGATCCGGAGGGACAGGGAGCTTTCTTCCCGGGGGCTGAAGGTGATCGGGTTTGCCTTCCGTGAGGAATCACTGGAAGCCCGGGAGGAATTGAAGAAAAAAGAATCGTTCCTGGAAGAAATGGTCTTTGTGGGAATTGCCGGATTCATCGATCCCGTTCGGGAAGACATTGCCGACGCACTGGAGCTGTGCCATCATGCGGGCATCAAGATCGTGATGGTAACGGGCGACCACCCTGAAACGGCTCTGAACATTGCCAGGGAAGTGAACCTGATGGGGGACGGGCAGACCGGGGTAATCCATGGAAAGGACCTGAAGGAGGAGAACATCTCTGAAACAGGTGTATTTGCCCGGGTGGATCCATCCCAGAAGCTGGACATCGTCGGGCATTTCCAGAAACAAGGTGAGATTGTGGGCATGACAGGCGACGGGGTTAACGATGCTCCTGCCCTGAAAAAAGCAGATATCGGGATCGCCATGGGCCAGAGAGGGACCCAGGTGGCCCGGGATGTCTCGGATATGATCCTGAAGGACGACGCCTTCCCTTCCATCGTCAAGGCGGTGGAGCAGGGCCGGATCATTTTAGAGAACATCAAGAAGTTCATCATGTACCAGCTTTCTTACCATTTCGCCGAGATTGTCATCATTGCCGGGATCAGCTTTACCATGTTCCACCTTCCCCTGCTTCCCCTGCAGCTACTGTTCCTGAACCTGCTGTCGGATGTTTTTCCGGCACTGGCCCTGGGCGTGGGTAAGGGAAGCCACAACATCATGGAGAAGAGTCCCAAAGATCCGGAGGAGCCCATACTCACCAGGCACAACTGGGTGGTGATGGGTACATACGGAATGGTGATCAGCGTATTTGTGATAGGAGCCTATGTCTTCGCCTACCATGGGTTGGGTCTTAAACCAGAAGCCTGCAACAACATAGCCTTTTTCAGCCTGGCTTTCGGCCAGCTTTTGCATGTGCTGGACATGCGGGAAGCGGATGAACACATCCTCATCAATCAGGTTACGCGCAATAAATATATTTGGATAGCGCTGGGATTCTGTATCACGGCCCTGCTGGCCGGTTATTTCGTGCCCCTTTTCAGCAACGCGCTTTCGTTTATTGATCTTCCTGGCAGTGCCTGGGGCCTGATAATGGCGGCAACGCTGCTTCCCCTGCTCACCAACCAGACCATTAAACAGATCTGGAAAATATGAATTTATCATGAATAAAAGCTTTAAGACATGAAAGAATTGAATGAATGGATATTGAGGTGCCATGACTGGAATCCCGGGGAGCAATCCCTGAGGGAGTCGCTTTGCACCCTTGGGAACGGTGTATTCGCCACCAGGGGTGCTGCTGAGGAAGTTCCTGAAAACGATTACAATTACCCGGGAACATACATGGCGTGCGGTTACAACAGAATGACCTCAAAAATCGCGGGAAAGGAGGTGGAGAATGAAGACCTGGTGAATTGGCCCAACTGGCTGTTCCTTTCATTCAGGCACAATGAAGGGCCCTGGTTCGACCTGGAGCAGATGGAGGTGCTGGAATACCTCCAGGAACTGGATCTGAAACAGGGAACCCTGCTCAGGAAAATGAAGTTCAGGGACAGCGAGGACCGGATCACGTCGCTGATCAGTTCCCGGGTGGTCAGCATGGGAGATCTCCATGAAGCAGGCATCCAGTGGATCCTGATCCCCGAGAACTGGTCAGGATCCGTGACCATCCGTTCGGGGATTGACGGCCGGGTAACCAACAACGGGGTGGAACGGTACCGGGACCTGGAAGGG
>DSDZ01000529.1 GCA_011048475.1 Bacteroides sp.
CCTGCTGGATGCGGATGTGAAGATCGCTGAAAAACCAGGAGCCATCCCGGTGAGTGCATTCAACGATTCCATCGAATACAGGAATGTGTCCTTCCGGTACGATAAGGAAGATGTTCTGAAGGACATTTCCTTCACCATTAGGAAAGGACAGACTGTTGCCCTGGTGGGGAAATCGGGAGCCGGAAAATCCACCCTGGTGGATCTGCTTCCCAGGTTCATGGATGTGACCGGGGGAGAGATCCTTATCGACGGGATCCCCGTGCAGGATTTCCAGATCAGGCCGCTGAGGAACCTGATGGGGATCGTGAGCCAGCAATCCATCCTGTTCAACGATACCTTCAGGAACAACATCGCCTTCGGGGCCAACGGGATGAACATGGAAGAGATCATCCATGCTGCCAGGGTCGCCAATGCCCATGATTTTATCATGGAGACGGAGAACCAGTACGAGGAAGGGGTGGGAGAAGGAGGAGGAAAGTTGTCAGGGGGACAGAAACAGCGAATCAACATTGCCAGGGCGGTGCTGGCCAATCCGCCCATCCTGATCCTGGATGAGGCCACTTCTGCCCTGGATACGGAATCTGAAAGGCTGGTGCAGGATGCGATCATCAATCTGATGAAGAACAGGACCTCCATTGTCATCGCCCACAGGCTTTCCACGATCAAGCATGCTGATCTGATCCTTGTGATCGACGAGGGCAGGATCGTGGAGCGTGGCAGTCACGATGAGCTGATCAGGAAAAGGAACGGGTTGTATAAAAAACTCCATGCCATGCAGATGTACTGACTTCGGACATGAAGATCAGCGGTTTTACCATGGGCAAGAATGCCCTCAAGCTTTATTACCCCATGCGGCAGTCCATCGAGTCGATCCTGCCCATCGTGGATGAATTTGTGGTGGCGCTGGGGGACTGCGATCCGGATGATACCACCCGTGAGGAGATCGAAGCCATCGGCAGCGACAAGATCAGGATCATCGATACGGTATGGGATATTGAGAAATATCCCCGGGGCATGGAGCATGCCCACCAGACCGACATTGCCAAAAATCATTGTACGGGCGACTGGCTCTTCTACCTGCAGTCGGACGAGGTGGTCCACGAAAAGGACCTGCAGAAGATCCGGGACCGCTGCCGGCAGCTGCTGGATGAACGGGAGGTGGAGGGATTGCTCTTCCGTTACCTCCATTTCTGGGGCGACTATGCCCATGTGCAGGACTCCCATTGCTGGTACAGGAAAGAGATACGGATTGTGCGGAACGATCCTGACATTCATTCCTGGGAATCGGCCCAATCCTTCCGGCGGATCCCGGATTTCGACGGATTGAACTACAGGAAGCATGAGGGAACATCCAAGCTCAGGGTGGCCGGGGTGGATGCTGAGATCTTTCATTACGGCTGGGTGCGTCCCCCTGCAGTCATGCAGGATAAGATCAAGGTATTCAGCATGAACCACAAAGGGCGGGAGAAGATCGAGCAACTGATCGCGGCACACAAGTATGACCGCGTGTTCGATTACGGGAACCTGGGCAGGCTGACCCGATTTAAGGATTCACACCCTGCGGTGATGTCGGGGTGGATCGGCCGTTTTGACTGGAAGCACCAGCTCAGGTTCACGGGACCCGCCCGGACCCTGAACCCGGTCAGGTCCAAGCACGATAGGCTACGGTACAGGATCATTTCCTGGATCGAGAAATATTTGTTATTCGGAAAGCGACTCGGCGAGTTCAGGAATTATATCCTGCTGGGGAAATGATTTTTTCAGTAATTTTGATCTGGTATCTGTATTTAATTCTTGAATGTTCGGATCTTTTAATGAAACAAGTCTTCCAAACCTGATCATCGGTCTTGCAGTCATCGCTCTTTTCTCAGGCACCACACGCTCATGTGATGTCTTCAGTGATGCCTCTGATAATGGTACATATACTGCCCTGAATATGATGTCAAAGGAACATTCAGAGGAAATTGACAGGATCGCTGAGGATGTAATGGAAAATTATAAATATATCAGCATCGGCGTCATCAGGGATGATGAGCTTGTCCTGATACGTTCCTTTGGGGAGGACAGGATCGGCCGCATTGATGAATATGCTTCGGTAACGAAGCCTGTAACTTCAATGATTACCATGCAGTTGCTCGAAAAAGGGAAGATAAAATCACTGGATGATCCGATCGGGGACTATGATCCCAGGTACAGGGATGTATTGCCCGAGAAATATCCCGATGTGGAAATTACCTTCGCACATCTGCTTTCCCACAGGAGTGGAATTCCACACCAGGACAGGATCTGGAAGGACGGGAAACTGGACCTGGCCTTCGCCCCCGGAGAAAGCATCATGTACTCCACCAGGGGATACGGAGTACTGGGGGATGTGCTGGAAGAGCTGACGGGAAAATCGTATAACCAGCTGGTAAAAGAATATATCGGGGACCCGGTGGGAGCAGGATCAATTAAAGCTCCACTCCCTTTCTTTGAGGCGCCGGGGGGACTCGTTCAGTCGACTATCACAGATATGGCGCTTTTTGCCCTGGGAGTAATGGATGCCACCTATGTTTGTGATTCGATCATGTTTCAGCTGGCATGGAAACCCATCGCTGTCGATCCGGTGGGGATCATGGGCATGGGCTGGTATATTTCCAATCCGGATTCGGAAGAACTGACCGTTTACCATGCGGGTTCCAATGGCCGGCCCCGTGCATTCATCATGATCAGACCGCCTGGTAAAACAGCCATCGTCCTCCTGGCAAAGAACAGGGATTCAGATGGCAGGCAGGAATTGCCGGAGTTAGCTGAAAAGGTAATGGACCTGTTATAAATGTGTGATCACCGAGCGAACCGCGTACCCATTTTCACTCCGTGATCAGCGTCCCGTCCCTGTCATATACCATCTTTCCGGGCTGTTCCTCGCCCTGCTCGTAGGTGATCTCTTCCATCAGGGTGCCGTCTTCGTAGTATCGCTTTGTGACCCCGTCCCTCCGGCCGAAATGAAAGCTGGTCTGCTCGTAGATCTGGCCGCTCCGGAAATACCAGATGGCCGGGCCATGCTTTCGTCCGTGCTGGTAAGACACCTTCGAGTGAACGGTCTTGCCGTCCTCGTAATAGTTCACCTTGATCCCGTGGGCGTACCCCTTTTCGTCCACCTGGGACACACTGGAGAGGGTCCCGTCATCCCTGTGTTTCCGGATGACCTCTGTCTGATCCTTGTTTTCATCGGATGTGTCCTCTTTCTTACCGGAACTGCAGGCAGAGGCGGTGAATATGATCATGAATACTGATGCAAATACATTGAAAGTGTTTCTCATATCTTCGGTTTTTCAATGCAAAGATACCCAC
>DSDZ01000135.1 GCA_011048475.1 Bacteroides sp.
CTGTTCCATGCGGTGCAATTCCCGGATATCATGGCTTTCAAGACATTTTTCTGGAGCAAATCGAACCTTGATTTCCACTCCTTCCGGCAACGGAAATTCTCGCTGGCGGACATGGACCGGGAAATCCAGGAACTGGGCATACGCATAGCCGGATATTTCATGAAGTTCCGGACAACCGAGCTGCTGACCGGAGAATTCCTGCTGAGCTTCCTGAAACAGCTTGAATATTACTGGCTTTCCGGATTCTTCGAAACAAAGGGAGATGTGGTCACCCTTTGTAATTCGGCCCTGGAGCTCATCGAACATCTCCGCAACCAGGCCGAGGCAGGCTGCAAATTCCTGCCTGGCTCGGAACCCTCTGGGATCGAAGGCAATCTGAAATTATACAGCAACAACCTCACACTGACCGACAATGTGATATTGGTCTGCACGGAAGGGCAGGGAACGGCCTATCTCACCAACGGAGCGATCAACCTGCTCTACACGAACAACCAGGAATTCTTCAGACAGAACCTCGCCATGGTCCGAAATATCATCCGGAAATCAACCCTGATCAGCGGAAATGCGGAGCGGGACAGGAACTATTTCTTCAACAGCATCCGTGAAAGTGTCATCCAGGCCAGGGAACGGGTGATCCGGTGAATGAACAGAACTGTGATGATGCTGTTAAGGATTATTGAACAACACATTGAAAGGAGAGAATTATGTCTAAGCTTAAAAACAAAATTGCCATCGTGACCGGAGGTGCATCCGGGATTGGAAAGGAAACCGTAAAAGCACTGGCAGAAAAAAAGGTAAAAGTGGCTATTGCCGACAATAATGAGAAGGCCGGAAAATTGCTGGAAAAAGAGCTGCTTGAAAAGGGAGCGGAAGTCATGTTCATTTTCGTGGACGTGGCCAATGAAGAATCCGTTGAGAAAATGGTCAATGATACCGTTCGGAAATACGGTCAGCTGGATATCATCGTCAACAACGCCGGAGTGGGCATCATGACCACCACACACGAAATGAGTTTTGAAGAGTACAACAGGGTGATATCAATCAACCTGCATGGCGTTTTTTTCGGGTGCAAACATGCCATCCGGCAAATGCTGAACACTGCCGGTTGCGGATGCATCATCAACACCTCCTCCATCCTGGGTTTTGTGGGACAACCGGGTGCCTTTGCCTACAATGCCAGCAAGGGTGCGGTGAATACCCTGACAAAATCACTGGCGCTTGAGTATGCCGAAAAAAACATCCGTGTCAATGCCGTAAATCCGGGTTATGTGGAATCCGGGATGGTCAACCGGGAAGCACTGGGTGATTTTTATGACACACTGGTGAGCAGGCATCCGATCGGGCGGCTCGGCAAACCGGAAGAAATTGCACATGCAATTATGTTCCTGATTGAAAATGAATTTGTCACCGGCCTGAACCTGATCGTTGACGGCGGCTATACCATCCAGTAACTGATCAGGTTCCTCACAGGATCACGATGATGCGGGCAACCGCCGTGATGCCTTCTGATTCCACCCTGATCATATACAACCCTTCATCCAGGCCGAGCGAGGAGAAGCTGATCTGGCTTTGATTGCCCATCATGCCCCGGTAGACGGCATGTCCCGTCACATTATATACGGTCACAAAAAGCCGGGAAGATGCGGGGACCTGCTGCAGGTGGAGCGTGAGCAAATCCGCAGTGGGATTTGGATATGCCAGCAGTCCCCCTGCTTCCGTTCCGGGCAAAGGTTCATTGTTCACCGGTCCGTTATGGGTAAAAGGATTGCCCCCGCTGTTGTATGAGATGGTCCAGTAGGCGGCCTCATTCGGATCACCAGTCGGGAACATTTCCGCCGCATGCAGGGAATACCCTGTCCCGTCGGCCATCAGGGGCCACGGGGGCTCATCCATGTATGTGAAGTGGATCAGCGGATTGCCTGCAGGATCGGTGAGGAGGACTTCCTCACCCCCGTTGGAAAAATGGCCCTGGTGGTTGCCCGAGGCGATCAGCCCGTAAAAATCGAAGAAAGCGGCCGGTTTGGAGGCCACCACATAAAACTCCTCCGGCAAAAGCAGCGTGTTGTCCGGGAACCGGTACCGGACCGCCGTATCGAGCGCAAGTCCCGTCAGGTTGAGGGTGTTGTCGCCCGTATTCAAAAATTCAATGAATTCAAGGTCGGTGCCCGGAATGGTATCCTCATCAAGGAACCAGTCCGGCGGATGATAATGAAGTTCAGTAACTTTCAGCGTCCCGTAATCTTCCTGCTGATTCAAAAATATGACCTCCCTGAGGGCGCTCCATTTCCCGTTGTGACGGATCCTGGCCTTCAGATTGGCCGTCCCCCTCACCTGGAGCGAACCGGTACCCGAGACCTGCCATGCACCGGGTAATACCCCGCCTCCGACCACCCTGGGATCCAGGCCGTCCAGGGTATAATAAATGACCCCCGCACTGTTCGGATTCTCAAGGGAGACGGTTATCTCGCCGGAGACCGGACAGGTAGTTCCCGTCACCGCCTCTCCGGACACCTTCACCAGGGGCGGTTCAAGGTCACTGTAAAGCCCCGCTGTGAGAAGCTGGTCAATGACCACCTGGGTCCTGTTCGGAATAAACAATTCCCGGATCCTGCGGATCTCTTCCATCCAGTGCTCGTTCCTGGTGTAGGGTTCGCCATCCCCTCTTTTGGCATTCCCCCAGCGTGCCGATTCAGCAATGATCGCCAGGTCAATTTCTTCCACACGGTTGTCGATCCTTTTCCGTACATTCTCCCGTGACAGCGCTCCTCCCTCCGACAGGTGCCTGGTCGCCCTGTCGGCGAACCTGGACCTGTACTCCGCATTCGCACAGAGCTTATGGTGCAGCCACTGGGGATGAAACTTTGAGAAATCACTTACCACCATCTTCATATAGTCGGTCCTTTCGGCCAGGTTCACCCGGTCCTCGTTGATGCCGATGCCCGGATTATGTGCATAATAGAACAACGAATGTTCGGCATCGTGGTTGTAGAAGGTGAACCCGGAGGAGCGGTCGTTCCGGTTATCGATCGCATAAAAGTTATTGCATCCCTTGTTCTGACCGAAGGATGAGGTCGGGGCATCAAAATTCCCCGTGTAGAAAATAAGGACCATGTAGTCGATCAGGTTATCAATGTCCACCAGAACCTCCGCGCCCGGGAGGGGGTTCCCCGCCGCGTCCTTTCCTTCCAGCCCGAAATAACTGCTGTTGGAGGCGAATCCCGTACTACACAGGTTCCAGAGCTGCCGCCAGCTGTCAAGCGTGCCGTCGGTTGCCTCGATATTGTACACATAGTTTTCCATGTCCACCTTCACCACGTCGTAGTCC
>DSDZ01000311.1 GCA_011048475.1 Bacteroides sp.
ATTCGAGTCCCTGTATAATCCTGTTGAAATTAATAATGAACAAATGCGGATGAAGGGCCGCTCGCTGTATTACGGTGAGATCTGGATCTCACTGGATGATAAACAGGTGGAGTATGCCTCCATGGTAGAGGATGTGGTCATGGAACTGGAGAGTGCATTGTTCCCGGATGCACCCTTCATCAATCTGCAGCGGGAAATTGTTTTTAATAAAGCAAATGAAGCTGTAAATTCATCGCAATGAAAAAGAATAAAAAAGCCATCGCATTTTTTTCTGCCCTGATATTCAGCATTCTATTCTCATTGCTCTTCAAATGGGGACAGACCGGAGATCCTTTCCGTCCGGAGACGATCCTCTACGGCACGGTGGTCTTCGTGCTGGTCATCATTCTGGGAGGCATTGCCAGCAGGTCGTTTCAGAAATTCTCGAACAAGCCATCCGCAGCGCTCAGGAAGAATTTCCTGCCGTACTACATCCTGTCCGTGATCATGGCACTGGTCATTTCCATCGTGACCGTGAGTGCGGGAGTATACCTGTTCTTCCTTATCCGGGGACTGGACACGACGCATTTCCTGGAACAGCTGGTCAGGGTGGAGCTTCCGGGGGCGATCAAACAATTTGCCATCTGGATCCTGATCGGATCGGCGTTCTTTTTCTACATCATCTGGCGAAAAGCCATCGACCGGGAACAAAAACTGCGTGAAGAAAACCTGAAATACCGTTACAGAAACCTGAAGGCGCAGGTCAGGCCACATTTCCTGTTCAACAGCCTGAATACGATTTCGGAACTGGTCTATGAAGATGCCGCGAAAGCGGATCAATATATCCGGGAGTTATCGGGGATCTACAGGTACATCCTGGACAATGAAGACACCGATCTTATTCCCCTGGAACGGGAACTGGAATTTGTCATGAAGTATTTCGACCTGCAGAAGGCGCGGGACAATGATAAAATCCGGTTGCATGTCGATATCCGGGGTGCGGACCGGTTCAGGGTGATCCCGGTATCTGTGCAGATGCTCGTGGAAAATGCCCTGAAGCACAATGCGCGGTCGGAGGAAAATCCCCTGGAGATCCATATTGGCCAAAGCGAAGGATCTGTGATGGTTTCCAATGTCATTCATAGGAAAAGCACGCTGCAAAGCTCACCGGGGACCGGACTGGAGAACCTGAGGGAACGGGTAAAAACGGTCATGGGCAGGGAACTGGAGGTCAGCGAGGAAAATGACCGGTTTTGCGTTATATTGCCGATATTGGAGGCTGGCGATGAAAGTCCTGATCATTGAAGATGAAAAACCCGCTTCCCGGAAACTGATCCGCCTGCTGGAGGAGGTTGACCGGGCCATCGAGGTCATGGGTGTCCTGCCATCCGTTGAGCAAACGATCAACTGGTTTCTGAAGAACAGGAATCCGGATTTGATCTTCATGGATATCCAGCTGGAGGACGGGCTCTGTTTCGAGATCTTTGAAAACTGCAGAATCACAACACCGGTCATCTTCACCACCGCTTACGATGAATACGCCCTGAAAGCATTCAAGGTGAACAGCGTGGACTATCTTCTGAAACCGGTCGATCCTGGTGAACTGAAAAATGCAATTGACAAATTCAGGCTCCTTCAGGGACAGAAAGCGGCTTCTCAGAATATCGGGTCTGTCATCAACCAGTTGCAGCCCGCAAGGAAAGAGCGGTTCCTGATTAAAATCGGGGAGCACTACAGGTCGGTCCCCGTTTCGGACATCCGCTGTTTCTATATCAGGGAGCGCTGCAATTTCCTGCTTACGGAATCGGGGAAAAGTTACCCGGTTGACCACTCGCTGGATAAAATAGAGCAGCTGGTGGATCCGAAACAGTTTTTCAGGATCAGCAGAAATGTGATCATTCAGTTTGATTCCATCCGGGATATCATTTCCTACTCCTCAAGCCGGTTAAAGATCATTCTGGCTGGCTGGACCGGCGAAAATGACCTGCTGGTGAGCCGCGAACGGGTGGCCGCGTTCAAGGGGTGGATGGACAGGTGATTTTACCTTTTCACCTCCAGCGCTTTTTCCAGACTGAGGCTGGCATTCACCGTGTCTCCCATCGCTTCATATGCTTTGGCCAGGCATTCAAAGGCCCCGGATGAGTTCGGATAATGCGCTGTGTTGAATTCAAAAAACGTTTTTGACTGGTGGTAATCATTCACATCATAAAGGAAATAATTCCCCAGCATCTCCATCAGCCGCTCCGGCGGGGTGAAAGCAATCCCGTACAACCCGGATTGCTTTTCGTAAAACGCCTCCACGAACGGAACTTCCAGAGCAAATTGGGGATCATCCAGGATATAGAATCCGGGGAAAATGAAACGCAAACCTTTGTAGAGACTTTCATACGGAACGGTCATGTGATTCTGATCCTCAAAGTATTCATGCCTGGTATTGGGCACCTGTTTTGCCTTCAGTTCCCTGAAAAACGAATCCTGGGACAACCTGAAGGGACTGCGGTCACGTTCTCCGTAGGGTGCATTGTGTGCCGATGACATGTAAAGCTTGCTGGTCAGGTTCGGCGACCGGAATGTTGAGGTCTTCAGCATTCTTTCACACAGGTGGTGATCCCAGTTCAGGGCCGGATCCATCGCAATAAATGCGTTGAAAAGATCATTGCGGGTCAGGTATGCGTACATGGCAAACAAACCGCCCAGCGAATGACCCGAAAGAATGCGGTAGGGGGCGGTTCTGTAATCTCGCTCGATTCCGGGAATGAGTTCCTTCTCGATGAACTGAAGGAATTTTTCGCCACCGCCGCTGACTTTCAGTCCGTCGCTCTCAAATCCGTCGTTGGTGGCTGTGCAGTGTGTCGGCGTGAGATCATGTTTCCGGTCCTGATGGAAGATCGCCACCACGATCAGTTCGGGGATCACAAATTGTGAGCCCATGAACTCCGTGGTCCCTGAGGCGAGAAAGAAATGTTCCCCGCCATCGGTGATGTACAGTACCGGATACCGGTTCAGTCCCCGGTCATAATTCGCGGGCAGGTGAACCCGGTATTCGATCTCCCGGCCCATGATTTCCGAATCGATGGCGTGCCGTACTCCGGCGACAATAGCGTTTGTTGCCTGACCGTATAAAACCGCCGGAACCATCAGAGCGCTGATCAGCAAAATTTTCAGGTTCGCCATGGCTTCCTTTTGTTGTGTCTAGTATTCTACAATGAATTTCGTGATGACCGGGCGGTGTTCATCAATGATCTTCAGAAGATACATGCCCGCTTCGGCATTCAGGTGTATCTCGTCCCGGCACACTGCTACCCTGTATGTCTTTTGAAGGATTGCATTTCCCTTCAGGTCGTA
>DSDZ01000371.1 GCA_011048475.1 Bacteroides sp.
CCGTCTGGCCAGGGAGGATCCCGGACTGATCGAGGAGATGAAACAGCACGGGCGCAGGAACATATCCCTGCTGACCATCGCACCCACAGGCACCACAAGCCTGATGACCCAGACCACATCGGGGATCGAGCCGGTGTTCCTTCCAGTGTACAAGCGGAGGCGAAAGGTGAACCCCAGCGATAAGGATGCACTGGTCACCTTTGTGGACGAGGTGGGCGACAGCTGGGAGGAATACAACGTCTTTCATCACAATTTCCTCACCTGGCTGAAGGTAAACAACATGGATCCTGAGGAGGTGAAAAAATTCAGTGATGAGGATATCCAGGAACTGGTGAAAAGATCTCCCTACTACAAAGCCACCTCCAACGACGTGGACTGGATGCAGAAGGTGAAGATGCAGGGGGCCATCCAGAAATGGGTGGATCATTCCATCAGTGTGACCATCAATCTTCCCGGCGAGGTCAGCGAGGAACTGGTGGGAAAACTGTATGTACATGCATGGAAAAACGGATGCAAGGGGGTGACCGTTTACAGGGACGGTTCCAGGGCCGGTGTTCTCGTGGCGAGCGAAAAGAAGAACAAGGATACATCCGAGTTTCCCATCAAGCGTCCCCGGGAACTGGACGCGGAGATCCTCCGGTTCAAGAACAATGATGAAGACTGGATCGCATTTATCGGTCTGCTGGACGGGAAACCCTATGAAATCTTTACAGGACGCAAGGAAGAGGACACATTCCCCATCCCCCCCAAAGTAAAGAAAGGCAAGATCATCAAGACCAGGAATGAGGACGGCACCAAGAGATATGATTTCCAGTATGTGGATAAATACGGTTACAAGGTAACCATGGGCGGGTTGTCCCACCAGTTCAACAGTGAGTTCTGGAACTATGCCAAGTTGATTTCCGGGGTTTTACGCCACGGGATGCCGGTGGTGGACGCGGTCAACCTGGTCAGTTCGCTTCGTCTCGATAATGAATCCATCAACACCTGGAGCGCCGGGGTGGTCAGGGCGCTGAAACGCTACATTCCCAACGGCACGAAGGCGAAGCCGGGGCAGAAATGCGAGGAATGCGGCTCCAACAATCTGATCTACCAGGAGGGATGCCTGATCTGTACGGAATGCGGCTCCTCCAAATGCGGCTGAAATATTTTTCTGAAGGCAAATCAGGCCGGGACCATATTGTTTCCTGATTTCGGGGAAATAAAAACGCAACGTGATAATTTTGCTGACGCAAAAAGATTCCAGGTTGCGTTGTTTATATCCCCTCAAACAAATGTATCAACAGGGAACCGATGTGCCTGCAGGTGCCTGAGTTGTTGATAAGCCGAATAATCCAGCTGTCGAATGACCTTATTCGGCCTTCCTGGCAACCAGGTAAGCCACCACAAGACCCAGGCCGCCGAAAAAAAGCGCGGATGCAAAATAGGCCGCTTCCTCGTCGAGGGATGTATAGGTGGCAAACAGCGCTCCGATAAAAATGCCCAGACCCACACCCACAAGAAGCAGGGCCCATTTCAGGATGTTGTAAACACTCGGCTTCCCGGAGATCAGGTCCTTCGGGTCGGCTCCCTTTTCCAGCATGGCCATCCGTTCACGGTTCCTGGCCGTGATGACCACGTAAACGATGCCGAACAGGGCTGCAAAAAATGCGATTGGGATAAAGATATCTTCTACCATGATATTAAAAATTTAGTGAATTACGATCATTTGCTCCTTTGACGCGCCCGGTCAGATCCATGTTACAGGGAAGGACTGAAATTTTGAACTGACCAGGTGCAGAGCCGGCACAAAATGAAAATATGCCGGATGCGCTGTAACGTTTTCAGGGATCCGGCGTCTTAATGAATGAATGGATATCCGGGATGAGAAATACCACATCGACCGCATCAAAACGGGAGACAAACAGGCATATACCTGGATTGTAAATACTTACAAGGATCTGGTATACACCCTGTGCCTCCGGATGCTTGCTTCGGAGGAAGACGCCGGGGAAGCCGCACAGGAGGTATTTGTAAAGGTGTACCGCTCCATCCAGGGATTCCAGGAGAAATCCAGATTTTCCACCTGGCCTTACCGGATCACTTACAATCACTGCATCAGTGTGATCCGGAAAAAAGTGAAGATCATTGATCTGGTGGACGAGCTTCCCGATGAGGGGGCGGACGAAAGCG
This sequence comes from Bacteroides sp., assembly GCA_011048475.1. Taxonomy (GTDB): domain Bacteria; phylum Bacteroidota; class Bacteroidia; order Bacteroidales. Next base: position 2,173 of record DSDZ01000371.1, read on the forward strand.
ACATGAACGGATTGGAGCGATTGTCCGCAGAAGAGCGGGGCAGGTACCTGCGGCTGGCAATTGAGGCTTTGCCCGAAACCGATGCGGTGGTTGTGACGCTGTTTTATTATGAAGAACTGAGCCTGGAGGAAATCGGGGGGATCACCGGGATGTCGAGCGGACAGATCAGGACCAGGCTGCACAGGTCCAGGAAGAAAATGTACTCGGTGATCCGGCAGCATCTTAAGAAAGAAACCATGTCAATTATGTAATTTTGTAATATGGAACGGGACCAGCACTTGAAAAAACTCTTCAGGGAGTCGGGGATCGTCCACGCACCGGACGGATTCACGGAAGGCGTGATGGAAAAGGTTCAGGCTGGACCTGAACGGGTGCGGTTCAGGCCCCTGATCGGCAGAACGGGCAGGATGATCATCCTCCTTTCTGTCATTGTCTTCCTGGTGATCGCCATTTTCTACGGGGGTACGGATGCCCGGCCGTCGGCATTGCAGCTGCCTGACTTTGATTTTACCTTGCAGTTCCTGCAGGAGATCAACCTGTCAACGGGACTTATCGCCGTCCTTGCGGCCATTCTGGTGCTGGTGCTTTCGGATGCCGGCCTCAGCAGGAGGCACATCGCATAACCACGAAGCGCTAGATGATCACCTTCAGCTCCCTTCCCACTTTGACAAAGCCCTCGATGGCCCGGTCAAGATGTTCCCGGCGGTGGGCGGCCGAAAGCTGGACACGGATCCTGGCCTCCCCCTGCGGAACCACGGGATAATAAAATCCGATCACATAGATGCCTTCATCCAGGAGCCTGGCGGCGAACTCCTGGGACAGTTTTGCATCGTAGAGCATGACCGCACAGATGGCCGAACGGGTGGGTTTGATGTCGAAACCGGCTGCCAGCATCTTTTCCATGAAGTAATCTGTATTGGAATGCAGCTTCTCCTGCAACTCGGTGGTCTCAGCCATCATATCGAACATCCGGATGCCGCCTGCCACCACGGAAGGCGGCAGGGAGTTGGAAAAGAGATAGGGTCTTGAACGCTGCCGGAGCATTTCAATCACCTCCCTGTGACCGGTAGTAAACCCCCCGATGGACCCTCCGAAAGCTTTGCCCAGCGTACCGGTAATGATATCCACCTTCCCCCTGGCGTTGAAC
>DSDZ01000196.1 GCA_011048475.1 Bacteroides sp.
GCCGTGCATAGCATTAAGGCAATGACAGGTACTGATATAATTCTTTGGTTCACTTTCATTGTCTGATAATTTGCCGTGAAAATAACCAATAATCATTTCCCTGGAAAATTTATTATCCGGCTTTGCCTGATAATGGGTACCTTTAGCTGAGGAAACACGCGGACATTCACTGATCCATTGGACACAACCAACAGAACCGCTCATCCGGGCCTTTTTATCGGCACCTCCGGCTGGAGCTACAGGCACTGGAAGGATGTGTTCTACCCGGCGGAAGTCAAACCATCCGGATACCTGGAATACTACCTGACCAAATTCTCCTGTGTGGAACTGAACGCAAGCTTTTACCACCTCCCGAAAGAATCCACCGTGGAGGGCTGGGTGCAGCGAACCCCGGATAGCTTCCGTTTCTGTCCGAAGCTCAGTCGTTTCATCACCCATCAGAAACGACTGGCAGGCTGTGGGGAACCGCTGGATCGTTTCACCGGGATATTCGAAGGGATGAAAAACCGCCTGGGCCCGGTGCTGATACAGTTTCCTCCTGCACTGACCTTCAATGGCCCTCTCATGATGGATTTCCTGGATCTGTTAAGCAAATATGAGAACGGGTACAAATTTGCCATTGAGGTCCGCCACCAATCCTGGATCACGGACAGCTTCCTTGAACTGCTTCGGCAGCATCAGGTTGCCTTTGTCATCGCGGACTCCGGGGGGCGCTTTCCCTTCCATGAGACGGTGACGTCAGGTTTCGTATACCTCCGGTTCCATGGTCCTGAAAACCTGTACGCGTCCGATTACGATGAAAGCACGCTGCAATGGTATGCGGGTAAGATGGTGGAATGGCTGCGATCGGATCTTGAAGTATGGGTGTTTTTCAACAATGACTTTCACGGATACGCTGTGAAGAATGCGCTGCGGCTCAACGAGCTTGTTCAATCGCAGATATAGGATTCAACAGCGCCTTTACCCTAGTCACTTGCGAAGGAAAAATGCATCTGTACGATGAGCCATTGTCCTTTTCTCTTCTCCAGCACGCCGGTCCACCGGGTATTTTTCCAGCCGATCGGCCGGCCGTCCCACTCACCCAGGTCGTCAAGGATACATGACCACCACGACACCGTTCCGCATTGCGCAATTTCTATGCGCAGATCCCGGATCTCGGTAGTGGTGGCCTTAAACCGGGGATCGAGCCAGAAATCGAAATTCCTGGCCAGCTCTGACCAGCCGATGGTGGGAACGGAATCAGGGTTGAAGATGAACAGGCTTTCATCCCGTACCATGGTGCTCTTCAATACCGTTGTGTCCTTGGTGAGGGCCCAGGCAATGCTGTTATAAATAGCCTTCTCAATAACAAGCTTTTCGCCGTCGTCGGATTTCTGTTCTTCCCTGCCCTTCGGAGCGCAGGAAAATAGAGTACAGAGCAGAAGCGATCCAATGGATAAAATGCCTATCGTTCTCATGGTTTATGATCTATGTGAAACAGCAGCTCAGCGTCCCGCATATCTTGCCAGGCAGCAAGTTAATAATCTTTTTCCGGTAACGCTGTGGAGCCTGCGCAAGAGCCGGGTATCCACCCTGGTGAACATGATCGGGTTGGCCTTCGGGATGGCGGCTTTTGTCCTGATCATCCAGTTTGTGCGCTATGAATTCAGCAATGACCGGTTCCGGATCATTGTGCCCGTGCTGCTAGTGCTTGTGATCATGCTGCTGACCGTCCGTTCACAGGTACAGATAACTGCCAGCGTAAATCCGGCAGAGTCCATCCGGTATGAATAGAGCCGGGGGTCGGTCTGACCCTTACTGGGTTTATTTTCAGATGTGAAGTTCTCGGAAAGAATCAGGATTCCAGCTCCACAACTGTTACAGACACAGCAGGTAGTGTCAGGTTCAGATAAGGACCGGTAATTTCCTCCCTATATTTGACCCCCCATGTCGGATCCGTATCCTCCGGTCCGTTGCCAGACCATTCATAGAAAGTCCCGTGTTTGAACTTCGAGGAATTCAGGTTTATCGATACGGGATGGTCAATGTCATCCTTGTTTACGACAAGGATATTCAATTTCGAACGATCATCGTTGGCCGTGGCCCAGGTGACCACCCGGTCAAGTCGTTCGATATTCACCAGATTGTCCAGCAGGTATTGTCCCCAGATGGCTACAGCACGACCTGTCGGGCGTATCTGGTTCATGGGATCCAGTGCATACCACAGGCTATTGGGTGTCCCGTCGTCCATCCACCTGGTGTTCCAGAACATCCCTATGTCAACCCTTTCAAATTCAAGCAACTGGCCAATCATATCAACCACCACGATTCCATGTCCAAGATCATTTGATTGTGACCAGTGTCCCTGGAAATCGGTAGCATTTAGTTCGGCAACAACCACAGAAAGGCGTTCACGGGCCGAAGGTGGAGCATCCTCATTGATGCTCCTTAAGGCTGCACGGACCTTGTAAACAAGGTCATGGTCCGGTTCTTGCTGGTAACGCTCCCAACTAAGACCGTGGTATCCGCTCATGGCGAGAAAATCGACCACATCCGGTACTTGTCTGACAAAGGCAGGGTCTGCTCCCATGCCTGCCGTACTGATACCGATTTTAATGCCCGGGTCGACCGCCTTCATGGCAGAGCCGAATTCAGTGGCCAATTCTACCATCCAGTCTGCATCACCGATCGGATTCACCCAGTTCTCATTACCAATCTCCCAGTATTTTATGCCATATCCCTTTATAATGTTGGCATATCTCACCCATTCCACAGCATTTTCAAGGTATTGTGCCCGCGTAATTTTCGTAAAAACATGATACCCTCCGAAGGGCGACGCCCCCACCGTAATGTAGGGTTCAGCACCGATTTCCCGAACGCAGGTCATGAATTCATCAAAATCGAGCAGGTCATGTCCTGCAGCATGCCGGACATACTTCTCATTTGTCCGATTAAACACCTGAGGTTCAGGAGATTCCCATGGTGGTTTCGACCATAGGACATAATCAGATTTTTCTCCTCCCGGATAGCGGAGGTAATGGACACCCATTTCCCTGAGGGCCTCCATCAGCGGTCGTGCACCCTCCGGGCGGTTTTCATCATCATCCCTGAGGTAATTGATGTTGATGCCAACCGGATTCCTCGAAGTATTGCTGATGACCTCATCCAAATTAAGATGGAGGACATTCTCAAAACGTGGACTGTTGTTGGGGTCGGGATCGGTGTCCTTCCGGGTGGATGTTCTTGATTTGCAGGCACTCATTAATAACATCATTGCAGTGAGAGCGAAACATATTGTTCTCATTTTGATTTATTTATCAGGTCA
>DSDZ01000313.1 GCA_011048475.1 Bacteroides sp.
ACAAAGAATTTGTTGAATGGGAGGAGGTATATCCCGGGCGGTATTACGGCACCCTGAACAGTGAGCTTGAGCGGATCTGGAAACGGGGACAGCACGCACTTTTTGACATCGATGTGCAGGGAGGAATGAACCTGAAGAAGAAATTCGGCGACCGCGCCCTTTCCGTATTTGTAATGCCTCCTTCGCTGCAGGTCCTTAAAGAGCGTTTGCGGGCCAGGGGGACCGACGATGCGGAATCGCTCCGGAAGCGGATCGAGAAGGCCGAATGGGAGATGCAGTTTGCACCCTTTTTCGACCGGACCCTGGTGAACGATCGCCTGGATACGGCGCTGACAGAAGCCGAATCCATGGTGAAAAGCTTTCTGGACCAATGACCGTCACGGGACTTTTCTTCGGCTCGTTCAATCCCATCCATGTGGGCCACATGGTCATTGCCAATTACATGATCGAATTCGGCGACCTGGATGAGCTCTGGTTCGTGGTGAGCCCCCATAATCCCCTGAAAGAAAAGAAAACGCTGCTGAAGGGTTATCACCGCCTGGAGATGGTCAGGCTGGCCGTGGAAGAGGATGACCGTTTCAGGGAATCCGACATTGAGTTTCACATGCCGCGGCCCTCCTATACCATCGATACCCTCACCTACCTCTCTGAAAAGCATCCCTCGAGGGAATTCCGGCTCGTGATGGGATCCGACGGTCTGAAAACCTTCCATAAATGGAAGCATGCCGATCAGATCATCCACAGGTATCACCGGCTCGTCTATCCCCGTCCCGGTGCGGACAGGGAAACATTGGCCGAAGTTCCCAACGCCACATGGATGGATGCGCCCCTGATGGATATCTCATCCAGTTTCATCCGCAGTGCCATCGGTCAGGGTAAAGATGTCCGGTACATGGTCCCCCCGAAAGCCTACCGCTACATGCGCGACATGCATTTCTACGAAAAATGACCGGAAAGATTAATATTTCAGACCCAGTGCATCGCAATAGCCCCTGTTCGGATAACAGTTCTCAAATTTGCTGTTCTCCGCAAACTGGTCCAGGATCTTCACGATCTCATCCGGTCTGATCCCTTCGATGCTGTCCTTCAGGGCCCTTATGTTTGCAAATGAGCTCCGGTCGCTTTCCGCGTATTGTACGAAATTGTCCCAGCCCGCAGGTTTGTCAAAGTTCATGGGTCCCCGCGTATTGTCCATTTTTTTGTAGGGCCAGAATGTCCAGTGAATCTCATTGCTGTCCAGGAGTTCCCTGAACGCCCTCACCCACGCATCGTCATTCTCACCGCTTTCGCCCATCAGGATGGGCACCTGGTGTTTCTCCCTGAAGTCCACATACTGCTGTATTTCTCTCTGAACAGGCGGCATCCAGTATTTATGGAAGGTATAGGCGATCTGGTCGTCAAATGGTTCGGAGAAGACCGAGAAATCGGTCTCCCACACCGCCCCGCCCAGGAACACGATATGATGTTTGTCCACCTCCCTGATGGCTACGGTGATTCGCTTGTACAGCGGTTCCAGATTGGGTTTCAGGTTGTCCTCGTCAAAATACTGGGGAATGGGCTCGTTCAACAGGTTATATCCGATCACGGCTGTATCCTGTGCGTACCTCGCTGCGATATCCTGCCAGAGATCCGTCACCATCTGTTTCATTCCCTCATCCACCATCAGCCAGGGATAACCGTCACTGTTATCGATGTTGTCCCCGGTCTGTCCCCCGGGAGCCCCGTGCATATCAAGCAGCACGTAGATGTGGTATTTCGCACACCACTCAATGGCCCTGTCCAGGTATTCATACCCGTGCATGTCCCTTCCCAGGAAATCATCATGGCACAGCAGGCGATAATCAAACGGCAACCGGATGAGGTTCACCCCGGCCTCCGACAACCATTTGATATCCGGCTCCGTGATGTAATTTTCAAGAAAGGCATCCCAGAAAGCGGTGGTGGCGCTGTTGCCGATCAATTCGCGGATGGCCTGGTCAATTTTGCGCGGCGAATTGCAGTCGCGCATCTTGAACATATACCCCTCCGGCAGCAACCAGTTGCCCAGGTTGACACCCTTCAGCTGCAGGCGCTCTCCCCCGGGGGAATAAATCCCTTTGCCATCCACGTACGCATAATGCTTTTCTGCCTCCTGACAGGAGGTGGCGGTCAGAAGGATGATCAGGAAGATCCACAACTTTGTTTTCATGATGATGATCCGTTTTCAGGCGTTAAGTTTTGCCTCTTTGACGATCTCCATACCGCGGCGAATGGCCTTTTCGTTGGCGGGGAGCAGATGGTGATGCCGTTCCGGCAGCGACTTTTTCAGGCCTTTGACCACATTGTCAAATTCCACCACGGGCCTCACCTTGAGGTAAGCCCCCAGGACCACCATGTTGAATGTGATCCGCGATTTCAGCCGGGCGGCCTCTTCTGTGGCTTCCACCTGGAAGATCCGGATATCTTTGCGTTCGGGATGCCGGGTGATGCCGTTGGGATCATAGATCAGCAATCCGCCCGGCTTCACCATGGATTCAAATTTATCTAGCGACTGCTGGTTTAAAAGAATGGCGGTGTCGTAGCTTTTCAGCACCGGGGAACTCACCCGGTCGTCACTGAGGATCACGGTCACATTGGCCGTCCCCCCGCGCATCTCGGGACCGTAGGAGGGCATCCAGCTCACCTCCTGTTCCTGCATGATCCCCGAATAAGCCAGGATCTTGCCCATGGACAGGACGCCCTGTCCCCCAAATCCGGCAATGATAATCTCTTCGGTCATAAGAATTAGGATTTATGTGGTCAGGGTGGACTCGGCCATTTGCTCTTTGCAAACATCCTTCACCAGCTTCCCGTCCACCTTGATATCCCCGGGGGGATAAAACGGGAACATGTTCTCCTCCATCCACTGGTTGGCATCGTTGGGAGTCATCTTCCATCCCGAGTTGCAGTTGGAGACAAATTCGATGAAAGAAATCCCCTTTTTCTCTTTCTGAACCTCGAATGCTTTCCTGATCGCCTTTTTGGCCTTTCGCACGGCTCCCGCCTTGTGGACCGCCTGCCGGGTCACATAGTAGGTCCCCTGAAGCTGTGCGATCAGCTCCGTGATCCTGTAAGGAGGTCCCATTTTTGCCGAGTCTCTTCCGTAGGGCGAGGTGGAGGACTTCATCCCCTCCAGGGTGGTGGGGGCCATCTGTCCGCCGGTCATCCCGTAGATCCCGTTGTTCACGAAAAAGATGGTGATCTGCTCGCCCCGGTTGCATGTGTGGATGGTCTCCGCGGTCCCGATGGCAGCCAGGTCCCCGTCGCCCTGATATGTAAAAAC
>DSDZ01000231.1 GCA_011048475.1 Bacteroides sp.
CCTGCTGTAATTTTATGATTGTCCAGATAATAGGTCAGGTTGTCCGTGACGTTGAAAATATTGTTATTGACACCATTGTTCCAGGTGAACAATTCATACCCTGCGGAAATATAAGGTTCGAGAATCTGGCTTCCGTCGGTGTTCACTCCGTACATGATGTCGATAAACGGGAACTTCTCAGAATTGGATCCACGGATATCATTGATTTTTGAATAGGTGACCAGGAACTGGTTCGAAACCTTTTCCGAGATCCGGCTGTTCAGGTCCAGTGAAACTGAATTTACAATGTTATCCATTGAATAGAGGGAATTGGAGAAAGCCATGGAGTATAAAGAAATCCGGTCCATTGCCCTGTTCCGGAAACCGGCATCGGTTGAATTGCCGTTTGTGGGCCTCCATTCCATATTCTTGGTATAATTATACCGGACACTCAATTTGTTGTCATCATTGATATTCCAGTCGATCCGGGCCAGCAGTTTCCTGTTGCTCTCGTTTGCCGGGTAATCGGTATATGAGCCAGGATCATAGCCGTAATTATCCATTAAATGCCGCCTGACTGCTTCCATATCCGTCGTGCTGGCACGCGAAAGCATCTGGTCGGTATCGGCAACGCCGTTTTCCGAGGGCCTCCAGGTGACGACCTGTCCCGGACGCAATTCATATTCTCCGTTGACAAAAAAGAACAATTTGTTCTTGATGATCGGTCCTCCCAGGGTAATCCCGTAAACATTTTTCGATTCTTCATCACGATCACCGAAATCCACATCACCGATTTTATTTCCCCGCATATTCTGGTTGGTAAAATAGGTATAGGCCGAACCTCTGAACGTATTGGTCCCCGATTTGGTGATTGCATTGATCCCACCCCCGATAAAATTTGTCTGGCGGACATCGAAGGGGGCAATGACCACCTGCATTTCTTCAATCGCATCCAGTGAAATGGGATTCCCGCCCCCCGGCAGGCTGGAACTCAGGCCAAAATTGTTGTTGAAGTTGGCTCCGTCCACCGTGAAGTTTGTGGAGCGGCCATCACCACCTGCAAAGCCCATGCCATTTGAAAATGGTGAAATCTGGGCTATGTCCGAGATGCTCCTGTCAATGGTGGGTATGGTATTCAACTGTTCGTTCGAAATATTGGTGGTGGCCCCGGTCTTGCTGGTACTGAATTTTGAAGGTCTGGAACCTACAATTGTCACTTCAAGCACATCCACGGCACTCTGCTTGATCTGCGCATTTAAATTAAATGTTTCCCCTAAATACAATGTGATATCTGTATAAGAGGCGGTTGCGTAACCCACAAATGAAACATTCACAGTGTATGGCCCACCGGGTCGCATCCCCTGCAAATTAAAACGGCCCTCGTTATTGGTAACGGTTCCGTACTGTGTGCCGGAAGGTTCATGAACAGCTACCACCGTTGCACCAGCAAGGACTTCGCCTGATTCTGATGTAACTGTGCCATTCATCCCTGACCTGGTCACCTGGGAATAACCAGAAAGTGTTATCAGGCAACCGACCAGAAACGTTAGGATTAACTTCTGCATGTTTTTCATAGATTAGAGGTTTGTTAAGGTTATGATGGGTGCAAAAATAGATTTCATCATCTAATTCTGAATGAACCGAATGTTAAATGTTGTGCATAACGGTGAAAAGTGCACTAAAAATAACCAGAAATTGCATCCTGAACACTGTTTTATAATGGTTCGGCACCTGAAATTTTGCACACGTTATCAATAATGAAGACCGTGGATCCAAGCCTTTCAGACACGTATTTGCGTGCCTTTTCAGAGGTAGTTTTCAACAGGTTTGGATTTTCCAGCTGTTGACAAACTGTGGATAACAATCCTTCTTTGTCAGGAACCGGAAAGGCGGCCCCCATTCCCGACAGTTCCACCGCTTCCCTGAATTTCTCGTACCTGGGTCCGAAAATAACGGGCAATCCGTAGGCCGCAGCTTCCAGGACATTGTGGATCCCTTTTCCGAATCCCCCTCCGATATAGGCCAGGGTTCCGTACCTGTAGAGGTAGGACAATTGTCCGATGGTATCCACGATCACCACCCGGGTACCCGCCGGAATGCCTTTTCCCGATTCGGTCAAATACATTGCCCGGGGAAAGTGACGCCGGAGATGCTCCAGGTGTACCTGGTCAACTTCGTGTGGTGCAATGATCCACCGGATGTCTTGCGGCAGCTTTTGGAATGCGTATTCCAGCAGCTGTACATCTTTTTCCCATGTACTGCCCGCAATGATCACACGCGATTGTCTGGTCCAAGCATCCAGCGCATCATGGGTAAAGGCCGTCCTGACCACCCTGTCCACCCTGTCGAAACGGGTGTCGCCCGCCACACTGACCGAAGTGATACCGGCATCCTCCAGCAATTTTTTCGAGGATTCATCCTGCACGAATATCCTGGTGAAACAATCCAGGAATTTTCTGTACCACCCGCCGTACCATTTAAAGAAGAGCTGGTCACGGCGGAAGTTACCCGATGCCAGAAAGAGGGGAATGCCTTCTTTTTTAAGTGTATGAAGGTAATGGAACCAGAACTCGTACTTGATGAACACGGCCATCTTCAGCGACAGGGCCCCTGTGAACCTGACCGCATTCCTTGCCGTATCCAGGGGCAGGTACATCACCTGATCGGCCCCGTTAAAATTTTTCCGTTTCTCGTACCCCGAAGGAGAAAAGAAGGTGAGCAGGATCCGGTGACCGGTCATCCGTTTCCGTATTTCTTCCATGAGGGGTCTGCCCTGTTCAAATTCCCCCAGGGATGCGCAGTGGAACCAGATGACCTGTTCCCCTTTCTGAAATGCCCCGGCAAGCCTTTTGTACCATCCCCGCCTTCCCCTGAGCCACAGCCTGGCTTTCCGGTTCCAGGCAGAAGCAAGCAGGATTCCCGCCCAGTAACTTCTGATGGCTATATCATAGAGGATCCTCATCACCGGGTTTTTCTTGAATTGCTGCAGGTCAGCCGGCTCACAATCCATACGGCAAGGATGGCAAGTACCCATGAAACGAACCGCACACTGATCTGGGCATCCAGTGCAGGGAGCTCGGACCAGATCACCGTGGATGTGAAACCCGTGACCATGCCCGCGATCACACCCTGCCAGGTCACTTTCTTCCACGTGAGCAGCAGGAGCACCGCCGGCCCGAACGAAGATCCCAGTCCCGCCCATGCATAGGAGACCATGGAAAAGATCAGTTTATCGGAAGTCAGTGCAATGATAAACCCGGTGAGCCCGACCACAATGGTGATGATCCGGCTGCCCCTGAGCAGCGCACGGTCCCCCAC
>DSDZ01000010.1 GCA_011048475.1 Bacteroides sp.
AAAAGGGTACTTCCCTCCAATTTGAAAGATCAGCTTCACTCACCACATCGATATGGTTCAGCAGGATAATATTCGGCTTGCCAGACCGGAGCGGGTACAGGGAAGCCGCAAAGTTGTAACTGTCATCCTCATCTGTGAACACCCTGACGTTCAACCCCCTGTCACTACACAATTTGGAAAGGAATTCACCTGCCGGCTTTTCGTTCCCTGTGACCGATGGATACTGGATATATGTGCTGAGAAGACGGGATGCCTCCTCCGGTGAGATCGTGTAATCAATATCGGTTTGCCCGTCACCCTGTCCATAAATTAAAGCTGAAAGAGAAATAAAGCAGCTGAAATACAGCAGGAAGACAATGGCCGACTTTCCGCGGAGTGCATGCCATCCGTTTGATTCTGGACTGACCTTTCTCATGACTGTGAAGATAGCAAAAGGTTCGCTTAATCAATTGTATCCGAAAAAATGCTGAAGAGGGTGAAATCGACTTCGATGGTCATCCTGTTATAAGACTCCGGTTAGTAAGCATTTTGCTAATCCCAACCACTCTTGGTTCGGAAAAATTATCTTACCTTTCAATGAGAAGTCCTCAATTATAAACGAAATAACAAAAATTGTTTGATGAAAAAGACCGTAATCTTGATCGCTGCCATCGTTTCAATAACTGTTATAACGGCATTTACCTCAGGCGGAGATAAAAACAATCATTCGCTGAAGTATTCCTCAGGTGTTCAACCTGGATACAGCGGCGATCCTGCAGGCGGAAATAAAAATTGTACGAGTTGTCATTCCGGGCCAGCGGCTCAAATGGAAACCGGGTGGATCACCTCTGACATTCCTGAAGATGGTTATGTTGCAAACACCACCTACACAATTACCGCCCAGGCAACACGAGCGGGTTCCTCAAAATTTGGTTTTCAGGTTTCACCGCAAAACAGCAGTGGGACTTTTATTGGATCATTAATCAATACAGGCACCGAAACCACATTAACTTCTGATCCGAATTACATTACGCATACTTCCTCAGGCACAAGCGGCAGCGGATTTAAAACATGGACATTTGACTGGACGGCACCTGTATCAGGTTCAGGTGAGGTTACATTTTATGCCGCATTTAATCTTGCCAATGGCAATGGAAGTTCCAGTGGCGATACCATTATTCTATCGACTTTAACTGTCAATGAAAGTACTGTAAGTGTTGCGAACATCTCAGCCAGCGGGCAAAGCATATCAGTCTATCCAAATCCTGTAAATACCCTGTTAAACATCGAAACAGGACTCCCCGGAAAATACATGATCGAAATCACCGCACTGAATGGCCGGTTGATGAATATGGCTGCCATGGAAGGGAAATCATGCCAGATCGACATGACCCGGTACAGCAAAGGAGTATACTTTGTCACGATAAGATCGAAAGAATTTGTCAGGACGGAGAAGATCATCATCAAATAGAAGAAAGATCATCATCAAATAGGAGATTGAAGTCCGCCATCCGGCCGGATCTTCCCGGCAACTGATCCATCAGGAATCCGGGTCCGGATAATTCTCTGATTCATTCCAACTTTTATGGGGCATCCCTCGTCTTATATTCAGAATATCTGAATATTTTAATATGTACCTGATGCTGAAGTAACATAAGCTGTTACCTGGTCCTGTGGTACGCAACATTAAGATCATCAATGTTTCCGGCACGGTCGGGAAAGTTGGACTGATGCACGGGTTGCCGGAGAGCCCCATTCGGAATGTTTCATTTACATACTGCCATATCCGGGCAAAAGAGGATTTTGAGGTTAAAGCTCAAATTTCAGCATGAGGACGGCATAAGAAGGGACTTCTATCCTGTTCTTTTTCATCCTGTATGCTGATTCGGCGATTGCTACCTCGGGTGTTTCCCCGGGCACATTATAGGCTTCCGGATCCTCATGGTGGATCGTCCAGGCCGTGGCCTCCTTCGGCAGACTGATCCCTGGTACATCCAGTTCAAAAGTAACCGGTTGATCGCCAGAGTTCACCATGGATACGGTAAGTACATCCTTATTGTCGGAAACAGCGGCAGCAACATCCAGCAGGGGAATGGAGTTCTCCACCCTGACCGGGTTGGATTCAAAGTGATGACGGTAAAGGAACAGGGGAAGGGCAGTAGTGGCAAATCCCGCGCTTGTGGTTGTGGTCTTTATACAACCGATGACGTTCACCGTCTGGGCATAGTTCGCCATGAAGAAAAGGTCGGAGTTCCTGAAATACTCATGCAGGCCTTTTGCGATGCCCAGGGCATCCTTATGATGGTACCTGACTCCCAGTTCCCCGTAAATATAATCCCCGTACCAGTAGTTCCATTCATCCATGGCGATACGGATGTTCTTTTCCGCCAGGCCCTCGATTTCGGAACGGTATTTCCTGTGTGCATCGGCCACCCTTTTGATCGAATTGGCAATCTGGTCAACGTGGGCACTCACCGTGTCCAGTTCGCGGCAGTAAATGTGCTCGCTGATCAGGTTCATATGATCAGCCGCCTGTGAAAGCATCGTCTCACTCCATTCACCCACGGAACCCACGCCGATCAATTTGGCTTCAGGATCCGCCTTCCACATGGCCTCTGCTATATTGTTGTGTTTCTTTACATACTCGCTCAGCGGCATATGCCCCAGCTGCCACGATCCGTACATTTCATTTCCGACTGCCCACCATTTAACGCCGTAGGGTTCAGGGTGCCCGTTCTCAGCACGGATCCGGCCCCATTCTGATGTGGCCGGACCGTTCACGTATTCCACTTCCGTGACCACCTCCTCCAGGGTCCCCAGGCCGGTATTCACCGCTATGAAGGCCTCGGCATCCAGTATCTCCATAAGCTCCATGTATTCATGGATGCCCACGTCGTTGGGTTCCACTCCCTTCCAGGCCGGGTTCTTCCTGGGAGGCCTTTTATCCCTGTCCCCGATCCCGTCGCGCCAGTTGTACCCGCTCACGAAATTTCCGCCGGGCCAGCGGTACACGGGACTGTTCAGTTGCTTCATCAGGTCCACCACATCCTTTCTCCAGCCCTTGATGTTGTCACCGGGCATAAGGGACAGTGTGCCGATCGTGAACGAACCTTCCCCCCGGCTGAAAATCTCCAGAATCACGCTGTCGGATGAGAAGGTTGATTCGAATTCAAAAGAGACGGTTTTGTAAACCGGACCGATCTCCTCCAACGGTACAGTGACTTCATTCTCCCCCGACAGAAGGCGGACCACCACCGGGAGGGTCGTTGCTTCCCCCGAAATGACTATATGGCCTGTGTATTGT
>DSDZ01000393.1 GCA_011048475.1 Bacteroides sp.
AAGCGAAGCAGCTTCAGCATCCAGTCGGGCAGGGGCCGGGTCACGTCTCGCCGCTTCCACAGGTTGATGTACCATCCGAACCGCTTAGAGATAGGGATCCGGTGGGTTTCCACGAACTCAATCAGGGTGCCGTCGGGATCCTCCACATAGGCAAAATGCCCGGCCGCCTCGCCCATGTCGAAAGGTTTTCCCTGGGGGTGCACATCGGAGTCCACCGAAAACGGAAATCCGTTTTTGCCGCACTCCTCCTTCAGCTTTTTCATGCCCACCACATCGAAGCAGAGGTGGATGAAGCCCAGGTCGCCCCAGATCCGGTTCTTGAAGATCTTCTCCGGCCGGCGGTCCAGTACCTGGAGCAGTTCGATCTCGCTGGGACCGAAGAGGCGGGAGAAGGGCCCCTTCAGATCGTTCCCGTGCTTGAGCAGGATCCTGCGGAACCTGCTTTCTCCGCCGGGCACCCCGGGCAGGTCCTCAAAGGTGCCCGTTTTGTCATAGGCCACGATGTTGTAACCCAGGATGCCGCCGTAGAGGCGGATCGCCTTGTCCGGATTGGTGGTCCCGATCACCGCGCCGAACGAGCCGCCGGTCTTGCTGCGGGCATGTTTCATGAACCTGCTTCCTTCCTCCACCACCTGCCAGGTGTTGTCGAAGGGATCTTTCAGGTAGAAGGTCTTCCTGCCCAGGGGATCTTCCACGATCCCGGTCAGGGGACGTGCCCCGCGCTTCAGGTGATCGTACGCCGCCTCCGCATCGGGTGCCTTGATCTTTCCGGCGAAAATCCCCAGGTCTCCCAGCCGAAGCTCGAACTCGGGAGCCACGGGAACGCGCTCGGTATGCTGCCAGATCTCGAAGCCTCCCCCGCCCAGCATATTGATGGCCAGGGCGGCATGCCTCTTCCAGGGCCTCCCGGCCGTATGGGGCAGCATGTACTCGGCCGTGGCCTGGTCCTCGAACATCCTTACATCCATGCCGAAATGGGGGATATACCATTTCCAGGCTTCATAGAGGTTCCTGACGCCCACCCCGATCTGCTGGATGCCGCAGATCAGTTTTTGATCAAGTTCTGTGGTCCGCTTCATTCTCCTGCAAAGATAATCCATAATATGCATTGTTTGATAAAAACTTATCTTTGTTTCCTCAAACAATCTTTGCTTTATGGCCAGATCGGATGTACGGGGTGCACAGCAGACCATCCACAGGAGGAACCTGATCTATCACACCCTGTATCCCTATACCAAACTGTTTTTCTTCCATTATTACTCCACGGTGGAGGTCACCGGAAAGGAGAACATTCCCAGGAACCAGCCGGTCATTTTTGCGCCCAACCACCAGAACGCACTAATGGATGCACTGATCGTTCTTTTCTCCGCACCGGATGATGTGGTGTTCCTGGCAAGGGCCGATATTTTCCGCAAAAGGTTCCTGGCGTTTTTCCTGAACAGCCTGAAGATCCTTCCGGTGTTTAGGCAGCGGGACGGGACAGCCGAGCTGGGGAAGAACCAGGACATTTTTGACATCACGGTGGAAGTGCTCCGGCGGAACCATTACATCTGCATCATGCCCGAGGGGAACCACGGCGACCAGCGGAAGCTGCGCAACCTGGTGAAGGGGATTTTCCGCATCGCATTCAAGGCGCAGGAGCCCCACGGGAACAAACCGTTTGTGAAACTGCTGCCCGTGGGGCTCGATTTCGGCCATTATGTGAAGCAGCACCAGACCCTGCTGGTGAACTACGGCAAGCCCATCGAGATTTCAGAGTACTGGGAGCAGTTCCAGGAGAATCCGGCGCGGGGGATCAATGCGGTGAAGGATAAGCTGATTGAGGAGATGAAGCCGCTGATGATCCATATCGAGACGGATGAATATTACGAGGAGGTGATGGGACTGCGGAAGTTGTTCAATCCGAGGATGCGGGAGCTCATGGGGATCGGGGGGGACCGGCTGAGCGACCGGTTCAGGGCGGACAAGGAGATGATCGACCGGTTCCACAGGGTGCTGGAAAAGAATGAGGGGCAGGTGCGGGAAGTGACCGGAAAGGTGAAGCGTTATTTTGAAGGGGTGAAGAAGCTGGGGATTCGGGACTGGGTGGTGCGCGACCGGGGGTACACGTTCGTGCGGACGCTGTGGCGGTACCTGTCGCTGATTGCGACCTTCCCGGTGTTCCTGTACGGGCTCATCAACAATGCCGTTCCCTATTTCCTGCCGGTGCGGCTGACCAGGAACATTAAGGACCTGCAGTTCCACAGTTCGGTAAAAGTGGGACTGGGCATTTTAATCCTTTTCCCGCTGTTCTACCTGCTGCAGACCCTGGTGGTGGGGATCGTCACCGGTCCCTGGTGGATCTGGGCGGTGTACCTGGTTTCCCTGTTACCCGCTGGAAAGGCGGCCCTGTTCTGGTATTTCCGGTGGAAGAAGACGGTGAACGGGGGACGGTTCCGCAAACTGCTCCGCAGAAGGGACCCCGCGGCCTGGGAGCTGGTGGAGCTACGGAAGGAGATTATTTCTGATACGGAGGTGATGATTGGGAATGTGGAGGACCCTGGCATCGGTTAATTTTTCATGTGATTTTCGACCGCTTGCGTATCAGTGCTTCGGGGAACCGCGCTTGGACCCGGTAAAGCAATAGCATTCGCGTGTTACGTATCCCATCCCCTTAATTGCATTCGCGTAATCCGTATCGCATCCATTCACCGCATTCACCTATTATGTATCGCATCCATTCACCGCATTCACCTATTATGTATCCCATCCATTCACCGCATTCACCTATTATGTATCCCTGAGAAAAAACAACCTATCCGATTCAGGCAAAACACGAAGTCACAAACATGTGACTTTTATACGTTTTTGTGACTCTTTGATCACTCCTGAAATTTTCCATTTAGGTCTGTAAGAAACTCATACATAATAATATACGAGGCATTCAGAAAATATGGATGAAAGAAGAAAAACTCACCTATTTGCGTAAAAGTCACCTTTTAGTGACTTCATGAAATCGCTAAAACGGATACCCTCCGGTGGACGTTAAAAATCGTTCCGCAGGTCGTCTAGCTTCCGGCGCTCCTTTTTGGTGGGACGACCCGCGCCGCGGTCGCGCCTGACGAAGAAATCATCCTGTATTTTCAGTTTGTGGAGCTCTTCCAGAGGGGTGATGTCCTCCATATATTCTTCCACGAGTTTCGCACCCACCCTTTTTTCGATGGGTTCCAGGACCCGGTAAGAGTGAACGATGGGCATTTTCTTCACCTGGATCACATCCCCCGCCGACACCATCCGTGAAG
>DSDZ01000392.1 GCA_011048475.1 Bacteroides sp.
GCTGGCACCTGGGTGATCATGACCTGTGGTGCAAGCACACTAATTTTGAACAGGCTGTCAGGTCTCCATTGCTGATCTCAGCCCCCGGTATAAAGCCGGGCAGAACAGAATCGATGACGGAATTTGTAGATATTTTCCCCACTTTATGCGAGCTTTCAGGTCTTGAAATTCCTGAAATTCTTGACGGTAAAAGCCTTGCCGTTATAATGAAAAATCCCCGGTCATCTGTCAGAGGATTTGCAGTAAGCCAGTATCCTCGTGGAGAAAGAATGGGATATTCAATCCGGACTCCTCGCTACAGGCTGACATGGTGGATGGAATCAGGATTCCGTTCCGGCATGCCTTTCAGAAACGATCTGGTTTACGAAAAAGAGCTATATGATTATAAAAATGATCCTAATGAAACAATAAATCTGGTAAATAGCAAAAGGTACAGATCAATAACTCTAAAAATGAATGAAATGATGACTGACTTTTTTAATCACCGGGCAGCGGCAAATTAATTTCAAAAATCAACCATGAAGAAAATATCAATGAAAAATGCAAGCATTGCCAATAACTGCATCACTGCAGTTGCATTTATCTTATTTGTGTTGAGTTCTACGAGCTGCAAAGATCAACAGACTGGAATTAATGACCCCGTTACCGGTGAGCAGCTTGAGGATTTTTTTAAAACGCCTCCCGATTCAGTAAAACCCTGGGTGTACTGGTACTGGATCAGCGACAATAGCTCAAAGGAAGGGATAACAAAAGACCTTGAAGCAATGGCTGAAGTTGGCATAGGGGAAGCTCTTATTGGTAATATAGGAAATGAAGGTATGCCGTATGGAAAAGTTTCCATACTAAGTGAGGAATGGTGGAAGCATATTGAACATGCAATCCGTGAAGGCAAAAGAGTTGGCGTAAACATTGGCCTTTTCAACTGCCCCGGATGGAGCCAGTCTGGCGGACCGTGGATAAAAGACACTGAATCAATGCGTTATATAGTTTTTAGTGAAGTTGAAGTTGAGGGTAATAAAGAAATTTTAATGAAGCTGGATAAACCCACTAGCATATTCCAGGATATTCGGACCATTGCATTTCCGGTTCCGGAAAATGACAATGCCAATATCTCATGCATGAATCCGGAAATAAGCCTCTCCCCTGCCCTGGATCATCCCGAAAGACTTTTCGACGGAGACACGGCATCAGTTTGCCTTTTTACACGTGCAGGGAACAGCAAAACTATCACCATAGATATAAATACAGCTTCTCAGTTTTGTGCCCGCAGTCTGATATTATATTCGCCAGGGATACCATTTGCAGCTGATGTTGAACTGCAAATCAGGGATGGGAATGATTACAAAATAATCAGGAGATTCCGGTTCGACCGCAGCAATCCTGCTGTTAACGTAGGTCCAATTCGCTTTGGTCCTGTTGCAGTTGCCTTTCCCGAGACTATTGCAAACAGCTTCAGGATTATAATGAGCAATTTTGTTCTGAGCAATTACCTCACAAACCGCCCAAATCTTGCCTCTGATGCCGGATTGGCTGAGATAGAACTATCTTCGGCACCCCGGCTTGAATCATATATAGAAAAACAGCTGGGGAAAATGTGTCAGACACCTTTTCCTCTTTGGGATAAATATCAATGGGAAAAGCAGGATGAATCGGGTACTGAAATGATGAAAATAAATCCGGAGAATGTAATTGACCTTACTTCAAATCTTAAAGCTGACGGATCACTAATATGGGAAGCACCTCCGGGCAAATGGCTGATAATGAGAATAGGGGTCTCCCCTACCGGAGCACTTAATGCTGTATCCCCGCCTCATGCAACAGGATGGGAAGTGGATAAAATGAACAGACAACACCTTGAAAATCATTTTAATTCATATATTGGCAAATTACTGGCCAGAATGCCTGCTGAAGACCGCTCATCCCTGCAGCATGTTGTGCTTGACAGCTACGAGCAGGGATCACAGAACTGGACTGATGGACTTTCAGATGACTTTAAGGAATATTATGGCTATGACCCGACTCCATGGCTGCCTGTTCTTTCAGGAAGAATCGTTTCATCAGCTGACCAGTCTGACAGGTTTCTATGGGACCTGAGGCGCCTTATTGCGGATCGTATTGCTCATGAGTATGTAGGCGGATTTCGCGACCTTTGCCAGAAAAATGGATTAAGACTATGGCTCGAGAATTATGGTCATTGGGGTTTCCCATCTGAGTTCCTGATGTATGGAGGACAAAGTCATGATGTTGCAGGAGAATTTTGGAATGAAGGTGATCTTGGAAACATAGAGTGCAGGGCAGCCTCATCAGCTGCTCATACTTACGGAAAAAGAAAAGTATCAGCTGAATCGTTCACCTCCGCAGGAAAGGAATTTCAACGTTATCCGGCCATGCTTAAAAGCCGCGGTGACTGGAGCTACACCGAAGGTATCAACAACGTTATTATTCACCTCTATATTCATCAGCCCTTCGAACATTTATCTCCTGGTATAAATGCATGGTTTGGTACAGAATTCAACAGGAAGAACACCTGGTTCAAACAATCCGAAAAATGGATAGATTATCAGCGCAGGTGCATGTTTATGCTCCAACGGGGACTGCCGGTAAATGATGTCTGCTATTTTATCGGTGAAGATGCCCCGGCAATGACCGGTGTACGTAATCCGGAGATTCCTGAAGGCTACTCCTTCGATTACATAAATGCCGAAGTAATTCTGAAAAGACTTACTGTTAAAGACGGGACTCTTGTTTTGCCCGATGGCATGAACTACAAGATCATGGTGCTTCCACCTCTTACAACAATGAGGCCTGAGCTGCTCCTGAAGATCAGACAGCTTGTGGCCGGCGGAGCAATCATAACAGGTCAGCCTCCTGCTGGTTCTCCCAGCCTTACCAATTTTCCTACAGCTGATGATGATGTAAGAGCAATGGCGGAAGAATTATGGGACACTGCAAATGATTTAAAGAAGTTGCCAGTCAGCTATGGAAAAGGTAAAGTCTTCAATGAAACGGATCTTGGGAAAGTGATGGAGCAGATAGGCCTTCAACCCGATGTTGCCTTTGATACGGAGATTCCTGTGCTCTGGATTCATCGCAAAATGAATAACGCAGATATCTATTTTCTTACAAACCAGAGTGGCGATCCTCTGACATTTGAGGCAACATTCAGGGTAAGCGGAAAGATCCCTGAACTATGGGATGCTATAGACGGATCTATCCGAAACCTTCCATCCTTCTACCCGAATGGCCGTTCAACAACGGTCCCTTTAAGACTCGATGCCAAC
>DSDZ01000009.1 GCA_011048475.1 Bacteroides sp.
ACCGCCTGTATCTGGACCAGCCCTCCCGGAAGTCCACCGATGCCAGCGGCATTACGGCGCCGGAGGTCAGTTCCCTCAGCGTGAAGGAATCCCTTTCCCCATCCCTGAAAGAACCTTCGCTCAGGAAACCGGCCACGCGG
The DNA here is from genome assembly GCA_011048475.1 of Bacteroides sp. Taxonomy (GTDB): domain Bacteria; phylum Bacteroidota; class Bacteroidia; order Bacteroidales. The sequence continues at coordinate 141 of DSDZ01000009.1, forward strand.
AGCCCCTTTCCGGTCAGGGCCTCCACCACCTCCCACGCAATTGTTGTCTTCCCCCCCTGTACCCTCCCGGTGAGGAGAGCGATATGGGAGCCGGGATCCGCTGCCGCCCGGCTGTCACTCTGCTTCCTTTTCCACATAGAAGTAAGCGGTTGAAAGCCTTCCCGATCTCTTCGAGTAGGTACGGGGAGCGATATGCACCATGTTCCCGTAGCCAGATAGAATGGTGAACATGCTGCCCAGCGTGAATTTGTTCACATGCTCCCGGTTCCTGTCCCTGAAGCCTTTCACAGGTACGGAAACCAGCAAAATGCCTCCACTCTTCAGCCTGCCCCACAACTGGTCAAGGCAGGCTTTATAAGAGGTGATGTGCTCCAGAACCTCGATGGAGATGACCAGGTCCACGGAATCCCCGGGTACGGTGGACAGGTCCGGGTGGTAACTGAAGCTGTTGCCCCTGTTATCTTTTTCACCCAGAAGTTGCTCCCTGCCGAACTGGAGGGACACCTCACTGTGGTCCACCAGGTGGAAGTGCCTGTTTTCAAGCATTCCTGCCAGATACTGCACGTTGCCTCCCAGCCCCGCACCAAAATCCAGGATGGTGGAGGACCTTTGGAAGATGGGCATGAATTTATCGAGATGACTTCCGTCGGTCCTGACGGCGGACCTATCGATCTTCCCCAGGTATTTCCGGTCCCAGTACCGGACCGTATTCGGATTGAGATACTGCAGGATTCTGTTCATCGGATCTCCTTTGCCACCTGCAGGATCTCTTCCAGCGCCCGGTCCACGTGTACCTCATCCACGTAAGTCTGCGCGAACAGGATCCTGAGCGCGTACATTCCCCTGATTTTGGTATGGGTGAGGAAGATCTTTCCCCGGCTGTTGATCGATTCCAGCAATTGCCGGTTCAGCCTGTCTGCAGCTTCCGTATCCCCTGCACTGTCAGGCTTCAGCCGGAAACAGGTAAAATTCAGAAAGGGGGGGAGGAGCAATTCGAATGCCTCCTGCCGGCCCAGTTCTTCCGCGAACCTCCCGTTCAGCCGGATATGTTTTCTGAGCTTTTCCCGGATGCCTTCCAGTCCCATGCTCCGCAGAACGAACCAGAGCTTCAGTGCCCTGAATCTCCTTCCCAGCGGAACGCCCCAGTCCCTGTAATCGTTCACCATCCCCCTGGTTCCGGTCTTCAGGTACTCGGGAAGGATTTCAAAGGTCCGGACCAGCAACCCGGGATCTTTCACAAAATAGACCGAACAATCGAAATTGGTGAACATCCACTTATGCGGATTGAACACGAAACTGTCCACATGTTCCATTCCCCCGCCCATCCACCTGTACTCGGGCAAAAGAAGGGCGCTTCCCGCAAAGGCAGCATCCACATGGAGCCAGAGGTTGTGTTTTTTGCATATGCGGCCGATCTCCGGCAACGGATCCACCGAAACGGTCCCCGTTGTCCCCAGGGTGGCCACCACCGCACAGGGAAAAAACCCCAGTTTCCGGTCTTCGGCGATCTTTTGCTCCAGCTGCCCGGGAAGAAGCCTCAGCCGGTCGTCCGTATCGACCCTGACCAGGTTGTTCCGGCCCAGTCCGCAGATCCCCATGGCCTTCTCGATGGAAGAATGTGCCTCCGAAGAGCAGTAAACCCGGAATTTGCCGGATACCCCGTCCAGATTGGAGCTGAACCCGGTCTTCACCTCCCTGGCCGTGAGCAGTGCAGCCAGCGAGGCCGAGGAGGCGCTGTCCTGGATCACCCCCTCCATATACGGGGGAAGTCCCATGGCGTCGCGCAGCCACTCGGTCATCCGCTGTTCCAGTTCGGCAGCCGCCGGGGAGGTGTCCCACATCATGCACTGGGCACCGATGGCCGCGGTAATGAATTCAGCAAGAACCGATTCCACGGAGTTGTTCGCCGGGAAGTAGCCGTGAAAATTGGGATGCTGCCAGTGGGTGATCCCCGGAAGGATGACCTCATCCAGGTCCTTCATGATCTCATGCAGCTCTTCGGACTGCTCCGGGGCCTGCCGGGGAAGTTTGCGGAGGATCTCGCCGGGTTTGACGCGCGATTTTACGGGAAAAGAGGAGACATGGTTCAAATAGGAGTCTATCCATTCCATGATCCCGGCCGAAGCCGGCTTAAATTTTGCAGGATCAAGTGTCATGTCGTCAAATTTAATCATTTTCAGGGATCCTCACCGGATGGCATGCCGGCGCACCACCTCCAGGATCTGCTGATAGGTGACGCGCTGCTGGTCCCGGATCTTCCCGGCGCCAAGCTCATAGGCCTTTTTGTGACCGCCCGTATAGTACCGGTAGAACCAGGTCAGGAGGAAGAGCGTTCCGTCCAGGATGCTGTAAGTGACCATGGTATGATATGAATAGACCCCGATCCCGCCGAGCAGCAGGATGGAATTCAGACCGTTCTTGAGATCCCCCGCCACCAGCTGTCCCAGTCCGGGTAAAAATATGCTCATCAGCTGCAACCTGTCGGGATCATATTTTTTTTCGAACCGTTTCAGATCTCCGATCAGTGTGCTGATCTCCGCCATCCCCGCAGAATCCACTACTTCGATAAAATACGCAAGGGACCGGTCGGTTTCTCCGAGACCGAAGTGGCATACCGCGGTATAGAGGTTTTTCTTTGCTTCAAAATAGGGGGATGATGTTTCGGGCAGGTCATACAGATCCGACAGGCCGAGTAAAAACCGCTGTTGCCTGAACTGGCAAAGGATCCTGCTGAAGGAATACTCCAGCTTCAGGCTGTCGGACGAGACAGCCTTGCGGGCAAAGTCGTAATACACGATGGCATTTTCATCATCCCCCAGGGCAAGATATATGTCCGCGATATCCCCGTAGACCTGGCTGTAGCGGTTGTCCTCGTCAAAGAGCAGGACGCGCTGGTATTCCTTCAGTGCGGTGGGAAAATTTCCCGCCAGGAACTGTTCATCCGCATGCTCCTTCAGCTGCCAGATGGGCTGGGAGATAAGGGCAGGGGAGAAGAGACAGCTAAAAAGAATGATGGATAAGACGTTCCGCATCGCTGTGGTACTGGTTCCTGACCTGGTCATTGAAATTCCGGGCGGCTTTGAAAGACCCGTACAGGTTGCTGGCATAAAAGCTGAAGGCAACCCCCCCGAA
>DSDZ01000308.1 GCA_011048475.1 Bacteroides sp.
GTTATGTCTTGCGGCTATCCTGGCAGTATTTCCGACAAGCTCCTTCTGCCAGTTCAATATGCCCATGGTCAGGGTGCTGGTTGCACCCGACCATAAGGACTGGACATACAGGCTGAATGAAACCGCAACATTCTCGGTACAGGTGCTCAAATACGGGAACCTCGTTGACAACGTGACGATCGGTTACGAGGCTGGACCGGAAATGTTCGCCGTCACTAGGGAGGAGGGGATCATTCTCAGGGAGGGGAGGACGGAGTTGAAGGGGACCATGAAGGAGCCCGGGTTCTACCGGATCAGGGTATGGGCCCGGGTGGAAGGAAGAACCTACGAAGGGATCGCCACGGCGGGATTTGAGCCGGAGAAGATCCGGCCCACGGTGAAAGAGCCTGCCGGGTTCGATGATTTCTGGAACGACGCCATCGCGGAAGCCCGGAAATTACCGCTGGATCCCATCATGACGCTGGTGCCGGACAGGTGTACCGGTGATGTGAATGTCTACCACATCAGCTACCAGAACAATTCGCCCGGTTCCAGGATCTACGGGATGCTGGCCGTACCGAAAGCACCGGGCAAATACCCGGCTGTCCTGAAAGTCCCGGGAGCCGGGATTCGCCCTTACAGGGGAGATGTGAGACTGGCTTCCCGGGGATTGATCACACTGGAGATCGGCATACACGGAATTCCGGTGGACCTGGATGTGTGGGTATACATGAACCTGAGTGCGGGTGCGCTGGCCGGGTACTGGAACATTGGGAAAAACGACCGGGACCGGCATTATTACAAACGGGTCTATACCGGTTGCGTGAAGGCCGTGGATTTCATTTACAGCCTGCCGGAATTCAACGGGGACGTTGCGGTGAGCGGGGGAAGTCAGGGCGGCGCACTGGCCATTGTCACGGCGGGACTCGATCCGAGGATCAAATATCTGTCGTCGCAGTACCCCGCCCTCTGTGATCATTCTGGTTACCTGCACAAAAGGGCGGGAGGATGGCCTCATTATTTCAGGGATGCGGAGCCGGGACCGGGTGAGGAGGAGACACTCCCATATTTCGATGTGGTGAATTTTGCACGCCGGATCACGGCTCCCGGGTTCTATACCTGGGGGTACAATGACACCACCTGCCCGCCCACAACCACATTTGCGGCATATAATATGATCACTGCCCCGAAAACCCTGAGTGTCTACCAGGAAACAGGGCACTGGAACTTTATGGAACAAAGTGAAGAACTCACCGAATGGCTGACCAATCAATTGAAGGTGGTAAATCCCAAATAAAAATTAAAATGATGAAAATTAATACCAGAGTGTCATCATGGCTGCTGATTGTCCTGTTGATCCTGTTTCCCAGGATTATAGCCGGGCAGGACTCCGGCGGATCACTGGAGCAGGGATTTATGAATCCACCTGAATCGGCGAAGCCGAGGACGTGGTGGCACTGGACGGGTGGCAATGTGACGAAGGAGGGGATCACGAAGGATCTGGAATGGATGAAGCGGGTTGGGATTGGCGGGATGCACCTGGCAGATGTGGCTGCGGGCCAGGGGCAGATGGTGGATGATAAAATTCTGTTCAGATCCGGTGAGTGGCTTGACGCGGTCCATCATGCGGCATCGGAAGCAGAGAGGCTTCGACTGGAGATGTCGATCTTCAGCTCTGCAGGTTGGAGCCTGACAGGTGGCCCGTGGATCGCACCGGAGCAGGCCATGAAAAAGCTTGTATGGAGTGAGATGAGGCTGAAGGGTCCGCGGGATTTTTCGGAGAAACTGCCCGAACCTCCATCGAACGCGGGTCCCATCAGGAACCTGTCAGGAGGCCGCCCGGATCCGGAGGAGGTCCCGTTCTACAAAGACTGTATTGTATTGGCATTTCCCACACCTGCGGATGCACTGAATCCTGTGCAGGAAGATCCTGTGATTCATACGGGTGCCGGCGTCCTGAATGGCGAAAACCTTCTGGATGATGACCTGAATACATCACAGGCGGTGAGACCGGGGAAGGACAGCAACGTCGCCTGGATCGAATTCACATGGGAAAAACCGTTCACCGCCCGGGCGCTCACCATCGGGAACAGGGCGGGCATTCCCATCGGCACGCTGAAAGCCAGCATGGACGGAACCCGCTATGAAATCCTGGCCGTACTCCCGGGAGCGCAGCTTTACCGTTCGGGCAAGGTGCAGACGATTTCCTTCCCGGAAACAACCGCAAGGTATTTCAGGCTGGAATTTACGGGTGCTCCCATGCGGCCTGCTGAGGTAATGGCCGAAATCAACACCCGACCCGATTCCGTCTATACCTTCAACGAGATGAAGTTTCATGCCTGCGCAAGGGTCCACAGGGGGAGGACAAGGCGGGATTTTACCATCTGTTCGATTACGAACCGGTTGCATCACTCCCGGCAGTGCCCACATCACTGATCGATCCTTCGGATGTGATTGATATCACTTCCTACATGTCTCCGGACGGTTCAATCCGGTGGAAGGTCCCGGAAGGTGAGTGGACCATCATGCGGTTCGGTTACTCCCTCACGGGCGCCAAAAACAGGCCTGCCGTTCCGGAGGGGACCGGCTACGAGGTGGATAAACTCAGCGGCGAACATACCCGCGCCTATATCAAAGAGTACATGAGTCCCATTGGTGAAACCCTCGGTCCCCTGATGGGCAAGACTCTTCAATATGTCATGCTGGACAGCTGGGAGGCAGGGATGCAGAACTGGACGGACCACATGCTGGATGAATTTAAGCACCGCAGGGGATATGACCTGGCACATTACCTGCCCTGCCTCTCGGGGTATGTAGTCGGGGACAGCGACATCAGCGACAGAGTCCTGTGGGATTTCCGCAGGACCCTGGCCGATATGTTCGCGGAAAACCATTACGGGGTGCTGACGGAATTCCTGCACGAGATGGGGATCGGCACCTATGGCGAAGCCTCCGGGGTGTCACTCGAAATCCTTGAAGACGCGCTGCTTTGCAAGAAATATATGGATATTCCCATGGGAGAGTTCTGGTACAGGGCGCTTCATCCCGAACTGATGTATTACCAGGATATCAGGGGAGCCGCTTCCGCGGCACATGTGTACGGCAAAGAGATCGTTGCCGCAGAGTCTTTCACGGGCGGCGGGTACGAGTCACCCAACACACTCAAGACAATCGGAGATTACTGGTTCACCCAGGGCGTGAACCGGATCGTATTCCATACATCGGCCCACCAGCCGCTGGATACCAAACCCGGCAATACGATGGTGGGTACCCACATCAAC
>DSDZ01000463.1 GCA_011048475.1 Bacteroides sp.
GCACTGGTACCTTCCCCCGGGAAAGGCTACCAGGTATTGCTGGAGGGGCCGGATGGCAAATACATAGGAGATCTCAAAATCATCCATTTCGCCATTCGGGCCTTCGGTATACACATAGTATTTCCCATCGGATGTATAAAACCTGGAGGTCACACCCAGGTGGGTGAAGGTGACATCGTTGAAGTTCCCGAGCACGGTCTCCGCGGTGGCGGTATCCATGGCCATGTCGTGGTCCGATCCCAGGAAAAGGTTGTATTCCTTTTCATGGCACTCCCTGCAGCTTTCCCTGCCGCGGTACCCTGCCCGCTCTTCTGTCCCCGAATCCGCCGCACCCGGTCCGGCATCCGGTTCAGCACGGTTGCAGTGCAACAGGGTGCCTGTGATTCCCGCAGCCAGCGTCAAGGCAGTCAGCACCTTCGGGACAGTCCTCATTTTTTTGCCGGATTTCAAGAAATGAACTAATTTCAAAAGTATATAATTTTAGGGCAGATCCATGAAGCGAAGGAATTTTATACAGAAGGCAGCCGGCACGCTTGTGATGGTGACCGGCGCCGTTGCGGTGGTCAGTTACCTAAGGCAGTTCTTCCCCCGCAGGGCTGGTGAGAAGAGAAGGATCGCCCTGGGGGATCCGCGCCGGTTCCCGGTGGACACCTATACCTTTCTGCAGGACCACAACCTGTATGTGTACAGGGATCATGAAGGGATCAGGGCCGTATCGGCCGTCTGCACCCACCTGGGCTGCATCCTGGAACGGAGCACGGAAGGTTTCACATGTCCGTGTCACGGATCCTGTTACAACGACCAGGGAGAGGTGCTGTCAGGACCGGCACCGGCGGACCTTTCATGGTACGAGGTGAACAGATCGGCCGACGGCCGGATTGTCGTGGATCCGGGCAGGAGCGTGGGTGCGGATCACAAATACCTGATTTCCTGATAGTCGTAATGAGATCCCAGGAAAATAACGACACGGCAGGTGCATCCCGGACAGGGTCCGTGGGGGGTGAACGCACGCGGATGATCAACCGGAATTTCTTCCTGCACATCCATGCCCCCAGGGTGCACGTGCACTCCATGAAGCCGGCATACAGCTTCGGACTGGGCATCATCCTCGGATTCCTTTTTCTGATCCTGATCCTCACGGGAGTGGTCCTGATGATCTATTACAATCCTTCCGTGGAACAGGCCTACCAGTCCGTGAAGGACATCGTGTATGTGGTTCCCGGCGGCCGGATCATCCGCAACATGCACCGTTGGGCAGCGCAGGGAATGGTCATCGTGGTCTTCCTGCACCTGGTCAGGGTTTTTTATACGGGTTCCTACCTGGGGAACAGGTCCCTGAACTGGGTGATCGGGGTGGTGCTGCTCATCATCACCCTTCTGAGCAATTTCAGCGGTTACCTGCTTCCGTGGGACCAGCTGGCATACTGGGCGGTGACCATCGGGTCGAACATCGCCGCTTCCGCAAGGGAGCTGACTGACCTGCTCGGGGTGACTGCCGCATTTGATCCCGGGGGATTCATGAAGAGACTCCTGATCGGGGGAGAAGCAGTGGGACAGCCTGCGCTGTCCCGTTTCTTCGCCCTCCATGTGATCTTCCTTCCGCTTTCGATCCTGGTACTCACGGGGGTCCATCTCTGGAGGATCCGGAAGGACGGGGGGATCAGCAGGCCGGCCGCTTCCGCAACAGACCGGGCCGGGGACCAGAAATGGTATGCCTGGCCCGTGCTCATGTGGACCGAGCTGGCGCTCCTGCTGGGTACCGTGGCGGTGATCCTGTGCATCGCCCTGCTGGCCGATGCGCCCCTGCTGGAGCAGGCCAATCCCTCCTATCCGGAGAACCCGGCCAAATCGCCCTGGTATTTCCTGGGGATCCAGGAACTGGTGTCCTATTCGGCTTTCAGCGGGGGACTCCTCATCCCGGTGCTTTACCTGGCATTCCTGTTTTCCATACCCTATGTGGACCGGGAGGACCGGCATGTGGGGATCTGGTTCTCCGGGCAACAGGGATGGAAGGTGGCCGGGATCGCTGCGGGCGGCACCCTGCTCCTGGTGCTCTCCCAGCTTTTTGTGATGATCAGGTACGGATGGCTGCGTGACTGGCTCCCGGGGATCTCACAGGGATTTGTCATGTTGCTCAATCCGGCCACCCTTTCAGCTGCCCTGTTCATTCTGGCTTCAGAGATGGTCAGGTGGAGAACATCCTCCACACGGATGGCGGCGCTGACCCTTTTCACCTGCACCTTTGTGGCCCTGCTCATCTTCACGGCAGTGGGCATCTGGTTCAGGGGACCGGACTGGGAATTTTACTGGTCGCCCGCCAGGTGGCCCGTCCAATAACGGGAAAGAATGGATGAACAGACATATATCGCGCGTGCACAGTGGCTGGTTCTGGCAGGATCCGCCCTGTTGTTGCTGTTGCTGCTGGGGGCCTGGATCATGGAGGGGAGGGGCAGGGCATGGAAACAGCATCAGCGGGAATACGGGCGACTGGTGGCCGGGAACGCGGACAGCCTGCAGGCGCAGGATCCGGTGAGAATGGAAAAGGGGATCTTCCAGGTGGAGCTGGCGCACTTTGACCGGGTCGACCGCTGCGTGACCTGTCACCAGGGCATGGAAAACCCAGGGATGGCAGAAGCAGCCCAGCCGCATGCCATGCATCCGGGAACCTACCTGGCCGACCATCCGGCCAGGCAGTACGGATGTACCATCTGTCACGGGGGACAGGGGAGGGCGCTGGATAAGAAAGATGCATTCGGACAACTTCCCGAAACACACTGGCCGCACCCCATGCTGAAGCAGCCCTTTATCCAGTCCTCCTGCGGCCACTGCCATCTGTCCATATTCAACGGGGACGATCCGGCCGGGAATGGGCAGGCCTCCGGCATGGAGGTATTCCTGAAGGGGAAACAGCTTTTTTCCGCTGAAGGATGCCTGGGTTGTCACAGGGCCAGGGGTGTGGGCGGGATCCTGGGTCCCGACCTGACCAAGCAGGGTGAGAAAACCAAGCATGAATACAGTTTTCAGAACGTGGAGGGGGAGCAGACCGTTTCCAACTGGCTGAAGGCCCATTTCAGGGATCCGGAAATGGTGTCTCCCGGCTCCCGGATGCTCCGGATCAATCTCCCGGAGGATGAACTGGATGCACTCGCGACCTTCGTGATGGGCCTGGCCAAGCCCGGGATCCCCTTTGATTACTTCACCCCGGCCGCCCTCAATGAGTTCAAGGGGATCAGGGATCCCATGGAGGGCCCCTCCGGC
>DSDZ01000091.1 GCA_011048475.1 Bacteroides sp.
GTATTATTCAATCCTGGGTGAAGCAAGGATCAGCTACCTGAACCAGTTCGGGATCATTCACAACCTGGCGGTGGATGCAGGGGCAAGGTATCATATCAGCAGACTGATGCAGGATGCAGCTTTCGCCCAGAATTCCGCAACGGATGAATTTAAGGACCTGAATTCAGGGAAAGCCGATGAAAAATCGATCGACGGTTATGAGGAGCGGTGGAGCTGGCTGAATTATTATCTCGCTGCGGACTATATCCTGAACGACCGTTATATTCTCAGAGCGAATCTCAGCATGGATGCCTCCTCCCGGTTCGGAAGAGAAACCGGAGAAGGTATTTCTGTGAACGGATTTCCATTTGCAGTGCTGCCATCTGCCGGGGTGGCCTGGAGGATTTCCTCCGAATCATTCATGGACGGCATCCCTTTCCTGGACGAACTAAAGCTTCGATTTTCTTACGGAATGGCGGGGAGCGATGATTTTGTCAATTACTACACCAGGCTCTATTTCCGCACCATTCCTTATTACTCCATCACCGGATTTACGCTGAACGGTCTGTACAACCCTGGATTGAAGTGGGAGAAAGTGAAAAAGACCAATGTCGGGCTTGACCTGGTGCTGTTCAGAGAACGAATTGTATTGAATGCCAACTGGTACCGGGATGTCACGGATGACATGATCATTTACAGGAACCTGCCGGAGTATTACGGATTTGAATCGTATGTAACCAATGAAGGTGCCTGTGAGAACAGGGGTACGGAACTGAGTGTCTACGGCAGGATACTGAACCGTCCTGTCATGTGGGAAGTTGACGCTGTTTTCTCCCGTTACAGGAATGAACTACTGGAACTGCCGGTCGACAACATAATTACCTCTTTCGAAGGAGGCCGGAAAATATCCATGGCAGGTCATCCCATGGGGCTCTTCTATGGATACAGATCCATGGGAATTTTCACCTCCCAGCAGGAAGCAGATGCATCGGGACTGGTGGACGAATCAGGAAGGCGGTTCAACGCCGGGGATGTCCACTTTGCCGACCTGGATGAGAATGGCATCATTGATGAACACGACATGACCGTCATCGGAAATCCGCATCCCGATTTCACAGCCGGATTGTTTAACCGGATCTCATTCAGGGGCATCTCGATGGACCTCCTGGTCCACTACACCCGGGGAGGCGACCTGTTCAACTATGTCAGGTCCATGATGGAATCCATGTCAGGGTATCAAAATCAGTCCACTTCGATCTATAACCGGTGGGTGATGGAAGGTCAGGAAACAGACATTCCTGCGGCCACCTTCGGGGATCCCATGGGGAACAACCGGTTCTCCAGCCGCTGGATCGAGGATGGTTCTTATCTGCGTCTGAGCAGCCTGACCCTTTCCTATTCATTTCCGCAGAAGCTGGCATTTATCAATGATCTTGATATCTATATCACGGGGACCAATCTGATCACCGTCACCCGGTACCTGGGATATGACCCGGAATTCAGTTATATGGACGGGATCCTGGGACAGGGAATAGACTACGGAAAATTTCCGCAGCCGAGGACGGTGATGATCGGATTGAAGGTAGGACTATAATCATAAGAATCTGGATCACCCATGAAGAGGAACAACATATGCATCCTTACAGGCATCATCCTGGCGGCCATTATTGGTATCAGTTCATGTGAGAAAATGCTGGACCTGCCGAATGACAGTCTTCTGCCGGAAGATGAGGCTTTTTTTGATGAGTATTCCGCCCGCTCATCTGTCATGGGAGTCTATGCCCTGCTGCAGGAAGTTTCCCAGCAGTTGATCCTCCTGGGTGAATTGCGGGGAGATCTGCTGACGGTCACCGGGCATGCCGATGCCGATCTGATCCAGCTGAACGAGCATACAGCCGATCCATCCAATGTCTATGCGGATCCATCCGGTTTCTTCAGGATCATTGTCAATTGCAACGAGATTCTCCATAAGCTGCACCGGGCACGGGACAATGATGAGAACATCTCGGTGCTGGAGTACAACAGCTACATCGCCGAGCTGAAACTGATCAGGGCCTGGGTCTATTTCAAAATGGTACAGATCTACGGCAGGGCACCATATTTCGAGGAGCCATTGAGCAACTACGATGAGAGCATTGCACTGGAGGAGAAGCTGGATTCGATGCAGACGGAGGATTTTATCCTGGATACCATTCTTTCACAGATCATTGAGCTGGACACCTTTGAGCTGAACATGCTGATGGAGAGGCCGTTTTTTGCGATTCGCTTCAACAAATTCACCAACTGGGCGCTGCAGGGGGACATCTACCTGTGGAAGAGCAACTTTCCCTTTGCCAAGCGGACCTATGACAGAATTGCCAATATCCTTGCAGAGGAGGGTTTTTCAGGCACCACCAGGCTTCCCTACATCAATGCATGGGACTTTCAGGATGTGAACTGGAAAACCCTGTTCCAGTTCAATTACAGTTCCAGTGCGTTTGAGACCCTGACCATCTTCGTGGTGCCCTTCTCGAAACTCTACAACCAGCAGCACAGCCTCCAGCGGCTGTTCATCTACGGGGAAGGGGGTGAATATCTCGTCAGGCCAACCGATTATATCCTGAACACCTACCAGGCCCAGCAGGTGATCAGGTACGAAGTCCAGCCCCAGGAGCGTGGAACGCCGGGTGACCTGAACAGGGGGAAGGGTGTTACCTATGACAGTATTGATGGCAGACCTGTGGTCTTTAAATATTCATTGTTCAGGGAACCCTTTGATAATGACGCCGGGATCATGGTCTATCGTACTGCCGATTTTCACCTGAAAACCTGCGAAACCTATGCAAGGTTGCGGTACACAGAAGATGCCATATCCCACCTGAATGACGGGATGCTGTATAAATCTGCCTGGGGCACGGGGACGAGGACCAGGGCCAACCTGACGGGCATGAGTGTGGAGGATCCGCGTTTTGTGGAACCGGTGGAGGACCTGATCATGGAGGAACGCGCCATGGAACTTGCCTTTGAAGGACACCGCTGGTTTGATCTGATGCGCATTGCCCGGCACAGGGGGGATCCGGCATACCTTGCCGATAAGGTTGCAGCCAAATTCGAGGATGAAAGCAAGCGGGAAGCAGTGAGGAACCGCCTGATGGATCCTCAGAACTGGTACCTTCCACTGGTAATTAAATAACTATATATCAAAAACTTACAAATGGTTCTTCACTCTAATTAAACTAAATTGTCTATGAAAACGAAACACGTACTATGTTTAATGTTTGCCATCCTGTTCAC
>DSDZ01000089.1 GCA_011048475.1 Bacteroides sp.
CCATCATCGGTTTGGCTTATATTTACCGGGATGAAAACAAAACCGGCAGAAGATGAAAATCCTGATCGATGCGGATGATGCCGCCACCGGGCTCAAAAAGGTGATCGTGGAACACCTGAAGGATAAAGGCATCCAGGTGGAGGACCTGGATTACCTGGGGAGAACCCCCGGCGCCGCCTATCCCGAGGTAGCATACAACCTGGCGAAAAAAGTGCAGGCCGGGAAGCTCGACCGGGCCATCCTCATCTGCGGCACAGGTCTGGGCATGGCCATGATGGCCAACAAGGTGGAAGGGGTGTTTGCCGGAGTGTGCCACGATGTGTACTCCGCAGAAAGGCTCCGTGCCAGCAACAACGCCCAGGTGCTGACCATGGGCGCCCGGGTGGTGGGTGAGGAGGTGGCCAAGACCATCGTGGATGCCTGGCTCAAAGCCGAATTCCAGGGCGGAAGATCCGCTCCGAAGGTGGAAAGCATGCGGAAACTGGAAAAGGAATCCTTTAATAAATAGCACCATGCAAAAATTCATCAATGATCCCTCGCTCGTGGTGGATGAAATGCTCCGGGGATATGTGAAGGCAAATGCCGACCTGGTCAGCGCCACGGATAACGAACGGGTACTGAAATACAGACATGCCCCCGTGCAGGGAAAGGTGGGCATTGTCACCGGAGGCGGATCGGGCCACAAGCCAGCCTTTATCGGCTATATCGGCAGGAACATGTGTGACGCGGTGGCGGTGGGCGAGATCTTCACCTCCCCGCCCGCACAGATGTTCTACGATGCCATCAAAGCCGCTGACGGAGGGAAGGGAGTGGCCATCCTTTACGGGAATTATGCGGGGGACAACATGAATGTGGACATGGCCATGGAAGAGGCAGCCGGGGAAGGGATCCGGGTCAAAAAGGTGGTGGCCAACGATGATGTCCCGTCTGCTCCCCCGTCGGAAAGGGAAAAACGCAGGGGTGTGGCAGGTGAGGTCCTCATGTGGAAGGTGGGCGGGGCGAAAGCCGCCATGGGCGGATCGCTGGATGAGGTAATTGCCGCCGCACAAAAAGCCATTGACAACACCCGGAGCATCGGGGTGGGACTGAGCGGGTGTACCATTCCAGAGGTGGGCCATCCCAACTTCAGCGTGGAACCGGGGAAGATGGAGGTGGGGATCGGGCACCACGGAGAACCGGGGATCGAGGTGGCGGACCTGCAGACGTCCGGGGAAGTGGCCCGGAGAATGTGCGATGTTGTGCTCCCGGACCTTCCGTTTCAGAAGGAAGATGAGGTGGTGTTGCTGATCTCCGGGCTGGGATCCACCCCGGTGATGGAACTGTACATCCTCTACAACGACGTAACCGCCATCCTTGAAGAGCAGGGCATCCGGGTCCATTGCTCCTATGTGGGCAACTATTTCACCTCCCTGGAGATGGCCGGAGCCACCCTCACCCTGATGAAGCTGGACGATGAACTGAAAGCCTGCATGGATTACGAAGCCGATTCGGTGGGACTGAGGCAGTTCCAACGCATGTAAATCATCCCGGTCTTCCGAAAAATCAGGCAAAATAAACATCTGTGAACACAATGAGTTCATTTAAAAATCAGGAGGGGGCGGTCATTGTGGACCGGATGATCGCGGCCATCCGCGAAAACAAGCAATACCTGAGCGACATTGACGGGGCCATCGGGGACGGTGACCACGGGATCAACATGAACAAGGGATTCACCCTGGCCGGGGAAGCCCTGGAGAAGGATCCGGGAGATCTGGCACACGGACTGAATATCCTGGGCAGGATCCTCATCATGAAGATCGGAGGTGCCATGGGTCCCCTCTACGGGAAGATCTTCAAAACCATGGGTTCAACCTTTTCAGGGCGCGACGAAATCGATGCCGGACTGTTCCGGGAAGCACTGAACCAGGTTGGGCAGGCGATGGAGAAGCTTTCCCCCGCCCGGGTGGGCGACAAAACCCTGGTGGATGCCCTCTACCCGGCCATTGAGGCATACAACCGGTCCCTGGATGAAGGGGGAGGTTTCAGAGAGGCGCTGGAAACCATGAAGGCCGCTGCAGCATCGGGCAGGGACAGCACCAGCGGGATGATCGCAAAGATCGGCCGTTCCAGCCGGCTGGGAGAGCGCTCGCGGGGAGTTACCGATGCGGGTGCCGCATCCTGCGCACTGCTGCTGGGAGTGATGGCCGACAGTATAACGGATCTGCTATGATCCTTCCTCCTGCAACCGGTGAAGCCTGTCTGTCGGTATCCCTCGTCAGTATCCCTCGTCAGTATCCCTGCATCTTCAGGCGCACCTGGTCCAGGCTCTCCCTTGAACCCACCAGCGTCACCACATCACCCAGCCGCAGCCGGGTGTAGCCATGGGAGATGATGGGATTGCCGCCGCGGGTCACTGATAGGACGAGCACATCGGAGGGTAACCGCAGATCCCGCAGCGTGCGCCCGTGGTAGGTGGAGCTGCGAACTTCGATGTCCACCGAATCCTGGGTTTCTTCCATCCCCAGCAGGAGGGTCGTGGCAATGGGGGCACGGACAAAATGTTCCAGCAGGGAGACCATGGCCGTGTTGGGATCCATCACCATTGCCCCCAGTTTATTGAATTTCGCATAATTCGAACGGTCGTTCAACCTGACGATCAAATGATTCGTTCCGAAATGCTCGTAGGCCGTCTCACAAACGGCGTAGTTTTCTTCGTCGGATAAAAGACAGACCAGGGTATCCGCTGTTTCCGTCCCGAATTTCCGAAGTGACAGATGATCGAACCCTTTCAGTTCATGGACCACAAATTCTCCGTTTTCAAGGACCTCGGCGTCGGGCTCCGCCACCACGAATTCCACCTGCCAGCTCTGGGATTTCAACTTCCTTGCCAGGGCGGCTGACTGGCTCTCCCAGCCGAAGATGATGATCTTCTTTTCCGGTTCGTAGGTTCCGTCAGGTCTGACATGCACCTCCCCTACCAGATGAAGCGCCCATTTGAACAGCGGCGGACCCACCAGCTGATTCAGGACGATCACCGCGATCATCAATGTGGCAAATTGCCCCCCCCACTCCGGGTATTCCGCTGCAATGACCGTGGCAAGGCCCACCCCGACCCCGGCCTGGGTCACATATGGCATCCATGAGATCCACCGGTAACGTATGGGATCGCCTGCCGAGCTGCTACCAATATATCCCGCCACGAAAAGTGAGATCAACCTGGCCCCGAAGATGATCAGGGTGACATGCCAGAGGGAGGCCAGCACTTCCAGTGAA
>DSDZ01000090.1 GCA_011048475.1 Bacteroides sp.
AGCTCGGTGTGGAGGAGCAGGTGCTCTACAGCGAGGTGAACAGGGTCCGTCGCCGGAAACTGGAGGAGAAATGGAAGCAGGAACAACGGAAAGAGCAGGTTCAGCTGGAGCCGGACCGGTCCGCCATTCCCAGTCAGCCGCTGGTGCCGGGCTTTGTGGAACATGTCTACTCGGAGGTGGAGGAGCGGGAAATCATCTATTTCCTGCTGAAATTCGGCAACCAGGAACTGCATCTCACCGGCGAGGAAAATACACCCATCACGGTTGCCCGCTATATTATCCGTGAAATCCAGAACGATGAGCTGGAATTCACCAACCTGATCTATAAACAGGTTTTCGAGGATGTGCTGGACCTGATCGAAAGGAATGAAGAGGTGACCGAGCGGCATTTTATTTATCATGAACATCCCGGGGTCAGGGAACTGGCGGTGGATATCTTCACTTCCAGGTATGAACTGAGCAAGGTATGGAAAAGGAAAGAAGCCTATGTGGAGCTTCCGGGAGAAAACCTGGGTTTCGAGGTGCCCAAATCGTTGCTTTCCTATAAGATGACCGTGGTTGAAAAAGCTTTGTCCGGTTTGAGAAAAGAACTGGAGGATCCCGGTCGCTCCATGAGCGCGGAAGATCAGAAAGAGATCATCATCCGCCTGCGGAGCCTGGAGCAGGTAAAAAAGGCGCTGTCATCGGGACTGGGCGGACGGACGATCATTCATTAGTCCGTTTTTCAAGGATCTCAAACCGGACCATCTCCCTGTTGCCCCACTGATCCACCACGGTCAGCCTGTGGGAGCCCGGATCCAGTTCAACCGCCATGGCATGGATCCGGTCCGTTTGTCCCATGTACCTGTCATCTATGTGCCAGAATACCGTCGAGCCCTTCATGCGGTGGGCCACCTCCATGACCAGCCTTCCCATGGTGCCGTCCAGTTCCCTTGGAATGACGATCATGCTTCCTTCACCCGGGTAAACGATCTCCATTTCACGGATCCCCTCACTGCTGCATCCCGGCATGACAGGAGGTAACACCCTGTAGGACGGGTCCTTTTTCCGGTAGTGCCATTCCATCAGCGGAGGAAGTACAAACCAGGTTTCAGTCCGGATCTGCCCCGGGTCCATGCAACTGCTGTTCACCCGGAATGCCCCGTCCCCCGACAGATGCACCAGCCTGTGGAACGGACACACAGCAGAATGCATCCCTGCCGGGTTCACTTCCAGGGTATCCCGTTCCGGACAATGGGGTCCCGCCAGGTATCCGCTTTTACGGCAGACCACTGCCCTGCGCAGATCATCAAGAGGCTTCCCGAACCAGGTGGTTCGCGGCAGCAGGTCGAACAAATCGAACATCAGGGGAGCGGCGGCGGACAGTCCGGTCAGTCCCGTTCTCCCTTCCCCGTCCGCATTTCCCGCCCAGACCGCGACCAGGTATTCGGGAGTGACGCCCACTGCCCAGGCGTCCCTGAATCCGTAACTGGTGCCCGTTTTCCAGGCAATGGGAGAAGAAGAATCCATCAAATACCATTGAAATAATTCATTTGGCCTGTTTACCTTAAGCAATGATTCAAATGTCAGGTAGATGGATCCGGCAGAAAGGACGCCTTCTTCCTGAAGTCCCTCTCTTTTCATCCCCCTGTGTGCTCCTGAACGGAGGAAGGGCATATGGAGATCGGAAGGATCATACCGTCCGCCGGAAGTATTGTAATGATTCAGGATCCGGGCCATGGAGCCGTAGGCACCGGCCAGTTCCCAGAGAGTGGCCTCCCCGCCACCCAGGATCAGCGAAAGACCGTAATGGGAAGCCGGCTCCCGGAAGGTGGTAAATCCTAGTCGCCCAAGCAAATCGAGAAACAGCCGGACCCCGTATCGTTCAAGCATGACCACGGCCGGAATGTTCAGCGACCTTTCCAGCGCCTGGTAGGCGGGGACCGCCCCTTCGTATCCCCGCTCATAGTTCTTCGGGGAGTAGCCGCCGTAATGAACTGGAATATCGGGGATGAGCGTCCCCGGCAGGATGAGCCCCATATCGAGCATCCCTGCAAAAAGGAAAGGCTTCAGGATGCTGCCTGTGCTTCTCCCGGCCCTGATCACATCCACATGGTTCTCATGAAACTGATCCCCTTCAGGCGCCGAATTGCCCACATATGCCAGTACATTCCCCGTTTCCACCTCCATGACCATGCATGCAAGGTTATGTACCTGGTTGCGGCTCAGTTTTTCATGGTGGATCGAGACAAGCTCGACAGCATGTGCCTGAAGATCCACCTGAAGCGTGGTGGTAATTTTTTTACCCGGATCATACACCAGGAAATGATCCGTGAGGTGGACCGCATCATCGGGCAGCGGGTATGGCTTTTCGGGCAGCGGTTCCTTTTTTGCCAGCTCACAGGTAAGGTTGTCGATCAGTCCTTCCCCGTGCAGTTCCGCAAGCAGCCGGTCCCTTTTCATTTTCAGCTGCTCCCTGTTCCTCCCGGGATGGATCAGGGAAGGGGAATTTGGGAGGACGGCCAGGAGCGCCGATTCAGCCCAGGAGAGGTTATGTGGACCGGTGCCGAAGTAGCGCCACGACGCTGCCTCCAGTCCCACCACATTTCCGCCGAAAGGCGCATTGGATGCATACATGCGGAAAATTTCATCCTTCCCGGCAGTCAGCTCCAGCCGCACGGCCAGAACGGACTCGATCATTTTCTGGATGAAATTCCTGTCCCTGTTCTTCCTCGCCAGCCGCATGACCTGCATGGTCAGGGTGCTGCCCCCGCTGACCACCTCCCCCTGCCTGATATTCTGGTACAGTGCCCTGAATATGCTGGGGGGATAGATCCCCGGATGATTGTAGAAATGCCGGTCCTCATACCGGATCACGGCCTGGCTGTATTTCCGGGGCAACGAATCGGCCGGCGGGAACCTCCACTGTCCGTCCCCCGCAATCCTTGCACCCAGAAGGTTTCCGTTCCTGTCATATACGACTGTCGAAAGCGGATCGTTGAACAGGGGATCGGGCAGGATGATCCAGAAGATGACCCCCGCCAGGATGGTCATCATCAGGACCACCCACTGCCTGCCCGGATGCCCCCGGGAACTGTCCGTATTTATTCCATGCTCTCGATCTGGATCCACCTTCCGGGAATAAGTGCCTGGATATCATTTCTGTATAATTCTTCTGCCTGGACCGATGGCAGGTAGAACCTTCCCCCGTAAGCTGCATTCAGACGGACCGTATAGGTGACCGAACGTCCGGGGGCAAGGTTGAAATAGGTC
>DSDZ01000232.1 GCA_011048475.1 Bacteroides sp.
ACTTTTTTCCGCCCCAAAATAGTAGTAGTCGAGAGATGACAACTGCCGGGGGCGAGTCTATAAGTTGCTGTAATCGTAACACTTAAATGGGCGGAAAAAAGAAAACTCCATCCTTGGGGGACGGAGTCTGAAAGTACCCTTGTGGAGCTGCGGGGGGTCGAACCCCGGTCCAAACGAGAAACCCATATGCTTTCTACATGCTTAGTCTTTCTTTGGTTTTCGTGAACGGGTCAGCGAAAGACTACAAACCCGGACCTTAGTCCCTTAAGTTTCGCCGAAGAACCGGGACCTTTCCGCGGCTATCCCTGCTTTGCTTGTGCCCCGTATGCCGATGCCAACAAGGAGGAAACACCGGCGGAACATCTCGTCCTCAGCATCTGATGCCGGGATTAAGCTTAAACCGGATTACCGGTTAAGCAGCGAGAGCATAATTACTATTGCCAATTATTGGTTTGAGACCTGGGATTAACGAGCCAGTTCCCCACGCTCGGCATGCTTACATACCTGTTTTACCCGCTGTCAAATCCATTTCAGCCCCAGGTACAGGAACAAAGGTACAAAAAACGAACCAATTCAGATTTTTTCCCTGGTCAACAAATGCAACAGCAGGAGGAACCGTGAATAATACCCTCTGATAGCCGGATCTCTCCGGCTCCGTTCTTCTACTTGATTCATATTATATTTCAACGTACATTAGTAACTACTGACACTCTGATTCCGTTCTGCTGGTTTGGCAGAATTGTACGACCGTGTTATCGTATTTATTGTTTATGCTACCAAAATGAAAAGAATTTTCAGATCATCGTTACTGCTCCTCTCCTTCTTATGTCTTATTCAACTAGCTAATTCACAGGAACTTCCCGTGAGATGGGCGGAATTTTTTCCAACCGACTGGGAGGCCAACAATTTTACGGCAGAAAAGATTATTGAAATCACCAACGGGGGGATCGTGGTAGCGGGGACCCGGAGGTTCGAATCGCTGACCCAACCACACAATGAAGTTATGGTGATGCGGATCGACGTGGATGGTGACATGATCTGGCAGAAGTCTTTTGGGGGAGAGACCGTGGATTACATCAGGGATTCGACGGGAGCAGTGACCGATACAATTTACACTCCCTGGGAGCAGGTGGCACACGATATGCTCCAGACCCATGAGGGAAACTTCCTGGTAACCGGTTTCAGGGATGAATCTTCAGATCGCACTCCCTCTTCCAATCATCTGCTTCTGATAGAGATTTCGCCCTCGGGTGAGGTCATCACCGAATCGTCCTTCCTATACATCAATATGTATGATTACGAAGGATACAGCATCGCTCCTGCCATCGGCGGAGGCTATGTGGTTGCCGCCACCCTCAGGGCCGATGGCTTCGGATCGAACGACCTGATGATGTTGCTTCGCCTGCAAAAGGGTGCGGAAGGCCTTTATGTGAATTACGAATCCCCGTGGAGCGTGAACTCGCAGCTGGGCATCTACACCCATCCCAGGTGGATCCGGCCCCTGATGAGTGGTTACCTGGTTGCGGGTACCATGTATTCTGTCAATACCAAGAATCATATCTACCTGCAGAGAACCTATGAAGACCGCACGGAAAAATGGACAAAGTATTTTGGCGGAGTAAATGATGATGAATTTGGCGATGCGGTGATTTATGATGAACATATCTACCTGGTGGGCTCCTCCAAAGTGCCGGTAGGCATGTCAGAACGTTACCAGGTCTACCTGGTGAAAATGGATTTCCTGGGCGATACGGTATGGACCAGGACCTACGGGGGACCTTCCACCAATTACGGCGTTGCCATTGATGTCGTAGAAAACGATTTGATGATCGGTGTCAATCATATCAACGCTCAGATGCACTCCGAGATGGCGCTGCTGAAGGTTGATGCCATAACGGGCGATTCATTGTGGATGCAAACCTATGGTAATTTTTATAGTGCAGGGATCAG
This sequence comes from Bacteroides sp., assembly GCA_011048475.1. Lineage (GTDB taxonomy): Bacteria > Bacteroidota > Bacteroidia > Bacteroidales. The sequence continues at coordinate 1,951 of DSDZ01000232.1, forward strand.
AAGTGCAACCCGGACATCCGATTTTGGATTCCTGCTGGCCGGAAGGGCCAGCTATACAGGAACCCAGGACCCCCGCATCTATGTCATGCGGTTCAACAACAGCTCCAATACTGTGGGCCAGTCGCTGGTCAGGGAAAACCTCAAACTTGATATTGTCACCGGCACCCCCACCAAGGATGTGATCAGTGTGACGGCCGACAAGAACAACATTTACGGGGTGACTGTAGTGATCGATTCATTGCTTCATCCATCAGTGGGAGACCTGGAGATTACCCTGGAACACGAGGGTACGGCGGTGACCCTGATCGATCAACCTGTAAACTCGGGCGAGAATTTCATCCATACCGGTCTGGTCGATGTGGGCGAGAATCCCGTAGCCTCCGGCTATGCGCCATATACAGGTTGGTTTCGCCCGGAACAGCTGTTGTTGCCATTCCTGGAACATGCGCCCTCCGGGGAATGGACCCTCACGGTCACCGACCACGGAACGGGAGGGATCAAGTCCACCGGCAGGGTCCTGGAGGGGTGGACCCTGAACCTGATGACGGAAGCCGGCACCGGAACGGGGATCCCCCCACAGGAGGCCATGATGAACTTTGGACTGGAACCCGTCCGGCCAAATCCTTTCAGCCAGGAAGCCATTATTGGGTTCCGCCTCGCTGTATCCGGACATGTGAAACTGACCGTTTATAACCAGCTGGGACAGCTGGCAGGGGTCGTTTCCGATGAGGATCTTACGGAAGGGATACATGAGCGGGTATGGCAGCCGGGAAACCTGACAGCGGGCACCTATTATATTCACCTTGAATCGGGCGGAATGATCAGCGTTAGGAAAGCGGTCCTGATCAGATAAACTAAAAATCCCCAACAATGCATTCCTGTCATTTCAGTACACTGGTGATTGCGGCCCTGCTGGCGATCGCCCCTGGTATCACGGCCCAGAGCCCGGTGAAACCCCAGCCCGTTCCCCTCCCCTCCTCCGAACTCCGCAGGTTCCACTCCGATATCATGGACCAGGATCTCCTGATCTATGTCCAGCTTCCGCTGGATTACGTTTCCGGCGGATCAAAAAAATACCCGGTACTGTATGTGACCGACGGGAACCGTAATTTCCCCTTGTATGCAAATATCTCCACACTCCTTGGATTTCCTCCGACCGGATTTCCGCAGGTCATTGTGGTCGGGATCGCCTATGACATTGAAGATATGTTTCAGTGGGCCGCATGGCGTACACGGGACCTGACCCCGACGGTTAATAGGGGTGATGAACAATACTGGGAGGGTCTCCTGAGAAGG
>DSDZ01000389.1 GCA_011048475.1 Bacteroides sp.
GGGAATCTCTGTACACCGGGGACCCATGTGGTGATCGGCGACGAACTGGTCACCCGCCATTGCACCAATTCCACCTCGCCCACTTTTCACGGCGACCAGTGGGTTCGCTTTGAGCTGGTTGTGTACGGGGACAGCATCATCCACCATATCGTGGAGGGGGATACGGTGCTGACCTATTCCAAGCCCCGGATCGGAGGGGAGGTGCCCGAGGGATTCCCCCTGCCGGAAGGCACCCCGGTCACCTCCGGCTACATCGCCCTCCAGGCCGAAAGCCATCCGTTCGAGTTCCGGAAAGTGGAATTGATGGATCTGAGCAGGTAATCCGCCTTTCATACGCAACCTTTCCAGGGAGGCGCACATCTTCCCAGTGTGATTTCTATGACTAACCTGAAAAAAAAATGAAATGGTACCCTGACAAATTCGCGGTATGTCTAATTCTTGCATCCATCAGTCTGGTTTCCCCGGGGAGGGGACAGGACAGCGCCCGGGTGGACCGGCAGCTGCTGGACATGAAACTGGAACTGCTGGACTCGAAGATCGAGCTGTTCAATTCCCAGCTGAAGGTGTGGGAAACGAAGCCCCAGGAGCTGGAGCGGAGACTGGCGGAGATCGACCGGAAGATCGCTTCCCTGGATTTTGATCCGGTTTATATCAACGACCGGCTCTATGAGATCGAAGCACAGATCGAAGAAGAGCGGGTGGAGCAGAAGCCGCAGGAAAGAAAAGTGTTCCAGTCGCTGCGGCCCGATTCCATTCCCGTGAAACCTTACCTGACAGCCATTTCCCTGAACCCGGTCCGCCTTGCCGAGGGGACCTTCCATATCACCTATGAACGGGCCCTGACCAGGAAGATCGGACTAAGCCTTTCGGGGCTGGCGACCTATGCCACGGAGGAGGGGCTTTCGGGTTATTATATGAGCAACCAGCGGCTGGAGTATTACAACATGTCACTGGATTCCTACATGCCCTACCACAACAAGAACATCTCCGGGTACGGGGTGATGCTGGAGATGAAAAATTACCTGCTGACCGACCATTACCGCAGGCAGCGGGCACCCGTGGGACTCTATGCCTCCCCGAGCCTGATGTTCCGGAGGCTCTGGCTGAGTGGTTTATCGGAATATATCTTTGAGGATGAATGGTTCACGGAAGAGGTCACCCAGCTGCTGAACATCTACTCTGCAGGTGCAAGCCTGGGCTGGAAATTCAGGCTGATCAAGGTGCTCTATTTGGATGTGTATGCCGGGGGACTGATCCGCCTGGCCAAATATGACCACGAGGAAGGGTTCACCAGGTACAAACCACTGGGCAACATCGATTACTCGGGGGTTTCACCCACATTCGGCATCAGCATCGGGATCCTCCGCTGAGTGCTTTCATCGGTCCCGGGCCACCCTGAAGCTGCCTGTACCGCAAATGATCTCACTGCGGGGGGACAGGCCGCGGACATGGATGATGTACTCACCGGGGGCGGATGAAGCCTTAAAACGGATATCCACGACATCGTCCGGTCCCAGGGTAATGTTGTCGCTCCACATCAGGGTATTCCTGCTGTCCGGGACCCTCCCGTTCGCAGGGCGGGAGTCATGCCGGCATTCCGGGTGGAATACCTGGTAATCGAAAAAATAGCTTCCCTCCGGCAGCTCAACGGATGCCATATCACCTTCCTTCGAAGTGATGGCCAGAATCCCGCCGTAATACATGCTGCCGCGGATAAACACCTCATTGATCAGATCGATCTTCAGGATCTTCGAGGGATCCACTGCAAGAACCGCTTTCTGGTCGAAAACAGGGATCCCGTCCATCAGGATCAGGGGCGGAAGGTGGGAGATCATGCTGTTCCGGCTCTCGATCTTCAGATAGGCTTCTCCCCTGTTGTATTTCACATACACGGAAGGAACCAGGTTCTCAAACACCTCGGTCATCGTGGGCAGGGAAACAAAGTCCTCCATCCGGACGGTCACCACGGGGTTCCCGTAGAACGGCACCCCCGGTCCGGTTTCTACTGCCATACCTGTGCCGCCAGCCAGTCCAGGATCCCCTTCTGCTCCTGTAACCTCCGCCGTTCCTGTATCCCCTGCCGTATCTTTATCCCCTGCCGTATCTTTATCCCCTGCCGGCCCGGGCTGATCCAAACGGAAGGCTTCGGAAAGCTGCATGTTCATCACCATGCGCCCGGCAGCACTCCTTCTGGCGGGGGACAATCTGAACGGGTCAACGGGAAACGGAAGCAGATCGGTTGCGAAGTCCTGGTCAATGCGAATCGAAAGCTCCTGTCCGTTTTCAGATCCGGAAACCACGGGATCTGGTCCTCCGGTTTCTGATGTCCTGGTCTCTGCCGCCACGAAAAGCTCCGTGGTACCGGTTCTTTCAGGCAGGGACACAATGAACCTGCCCTTTTCATCCGTCAGGGTGCCAAAATAGTCCGGATCCTCCCCCAGCAATGAAAAATGGAGGCGGACGGGACCGGTGCCGGGGGAGGTCACATTTCCCGATATGGAGATCCCGCGGATCTCGGGAAGGAATGTAAAGTTAAAGTCCTCTTCCATACCAGAAACCGGATCAGCATAAGGGACAGCACCGGTAGGGGCTGTCGGGACTGCACCGGAGACAGTGGGCTGAATGGTGCCGGGATCCTGGGCCGGAGAGGATCGTGGATGGATCCCCGCCTGCAGGGTGTCGGCCAGATTGGCGGGGACCACGGTCACACAGTACGATCCCGGGGACAGATCCGTCCCCGGCCGGACAGCCAGTTTGAGGCTGACCGTTTCTCCCGGCAGGTATGCAGCCTTCTCCGTGGAACAGGTGATGACCCGCCTGACCGTTCCGGTTTCACCAGACTGGGACGAGCGTGCATCGGGCCCTTCTTCCCCGTCCGGATTTTCCGGATCACCGTTCCCCGGCCGGGAGCCGTTCCCGCCATTCACCACTTCCCTGGAATAGGGATTGATGATGGTGAGGGGGACATAGCTGTAGGAACGGGGACCGAAATTCCGCATCCAACGGGTATAGGCACGGAGGTAATAATTCCCTGTGCGGGCATCGGAAGGGACCTGGAGACAGCCGGAGCTCCCGTTTTCCCCGTTGGGATATTTTGCCCCTGCCACCGCCACTCCGGACGGGGTGACCAGCTCCACGTACAGTACCCTGCTCAACGGCTCCTCCGCGGGCAATCCGTTGATCCTGTAAAATGCACGGAACCGGATGGATTCATTCACCGCATACATGTTCCGGTCGGTGAAC
>DSDZ01000390.1 GCA_011048475.1 Bacteroides sp.
CAAAAGTACGGTGGTTGGAAAGACGGAACAGTGACTTATGTTACACAGGCTGCCTTTCCCTGAGGTTTTGAGAAAGAAAGTCTCATTCAGGCTGTTATGAATCAAAATCAAAAAAAGTTTAATAAAGGTACAAAAATAGATTAATATTTGTACAATGAACACCTCGACCTGAATGCTGCCAGAAGGCACGGTCTGGAAACCAGGCGTGTAAGTGTGGATTTCCCTCAGTGGATGATCAGCAGGCTGGATCAGGAAGCTGCCAGGTTAGGCGTTACCCGGCAATCGATCATAAAGTTTTGGATATCAGAGAAACTGAGATCGGCATAATTTTTTCATTCATCCCTCAGTATCCTAGCGGGATCGGTCCGGGCAGCCCTGAAAGTCTGGGTACTGATGGTGAGCATTCCAACAAAGGCCACGATAAATACTCCGGCCAGGATGATGCCGATCCCCACACCCACATTTTTTGATAAATACTGAAGCCACAGGTTATTGACCAGGTACGCGATGATCCCCCCGATCACGGCGGCAATCAGCATCATCCACAGGTAGGACTTTGACACCAGGAGGACAATATGATCCGACTGTGCGCCGAAAGCCTTCCTGATGCCTATCTCCCTCTTCCGGGTACGGGTGGTGTAGGTGGCCATTCCGAGAAGACCGAAACTGGCTATGATGATCGCCAGCAGGGTGGCAAATCCCACCGTATACAAGATATCTTCAAAGAATGAATAATAGTATGTAATCCTTTCATCCAGGAAATTGCCATCGAATTCATGGTATGGGTCAATGTTTTTCCAGGTACTTTGCAGTTTACCGGCAGTAGCCTTCATATCCGGGGAATCAAGCCGCATGAAGGCATGGTAATGACGCTCCGGCAGGTACCTTAACAGCATGGGCCTCAGATTCAGGAACACGGCAGCGTACTGGTAATCCCTGATCACTCCGATGATCTCGACCAGGGTTGTATCATCCAGGATCAGGGTGGTCCCCAAAGCTTCCTCCGGGCTTCCCAGCTGGAAGTGCTCCACGGTCATTGCACTGGCAATCACATATTTTTCATTTTCCGTGCTCATGTTCTCGGGGAAGTTCCTCCCGGCGATCAGTTCCAGTCCCATGGTCCCGATGTAATGTTCGTCCGCTGAAAAATAATGGCCCTCGTATTTCTCGTCTTCAGGTTTCAGCCTGATATCCACTCCCCATATATTGCCCTCGGACGGGATGTGGGAAGACGCTGTGATTGAGACCACATCAGGCAGGCTGCTGTATGCTTCTTTCACCCTGCTGAAATCCTTACCCTGCAGGTTCACATCATAGACCACTTCGGCATCAAAACCAAGGTCAGCATTGAGCATGAAATTCATCTGTTTGAATATCAGCAGGATAGAAATGATGAATACCATGGAGAACACGAGCTGGGTAACCAGCAGGATCTTCCTGAGCGTAATGCGGCTGAAAAACTTGATATTGGTAATCCCCCTGAGAACATATACCGGTCTGAACCCGGCTATGAGAACCGCGGGCAAAGTTCCCGACAACAATCCTGTGAAAAGTGCGAAAGCCAGGAACCATATCCAGACCCGGATGTTTTGTTCCGGCCTGATTTCAAACATGGACATCATTTGCATGCCGGAAAAAGCCGGTAACAGGAATTGAAGCAGGATGATTGCCAGGAGCAGTGAAATGAAAGCGATCAACACGGCTTCAAGCAGGAACTGGATGATCACCTGCGACCTGCTCGCACCGAATGTCTTCCTGACACCCACTTCCTTTGCCCGCAGCATGGACCGGGCAACGGAAAGACTGGTATAATTGAATGCGGCGGAAATGATGATCACCAGGGCCAGCCCGCCCAGGAACAGGATGAACACTTTCGGTAGAAAAAATCCTATTTCGTTTCCCAGCAGGGGCCCGGGGACGATCCTGTCAAGCGGCTGGAGATAGAATGAAAGGTTTGTTTCCTCATTGCCCCGGTAATGTTCAATGCTGATCCGGTCAAGTATCTGCTGGATGCCGGAAAGATCGGCGTTATTATTCAGGAGAAGATAGATCCAGTTACCCCAGCCCCTCTCCCAGTTATTGATAAATGTTGGTTCGTCCCTTTTCAGGTCCAGGATCTCCAGGGTGGGGAGGGATACGAGCGCCTCGAACTGGATATGGGATTTTTGCCCTGTTTCGGGTATGATGCCCTTTACCTCGTAAGAGAGGGTATCGAATTCGATGAATTTTCCCACGGGGTCCTCATCACCGAAAAACTTGTCCGCGGTTTCCCTGGTCAGCACCATGGTGTAGGGTTCGTCCAGGATCCCATCTGCACTGCCTTCCTCCAGCGGGAAATCAAATACCTCAAAGAAGGCGGTGTTGGCAAACAGGCTGTTTACATCCAACCGCGTATCCCTGTACAATCCTTCCCCGACACGCGCATTGTTCAAAATGACCACCCATTCTGCAAAGGCATAATTGTCCCGGATCTCAACACCGAGGGCATAGGGATTGGAGGCGATTTTCAGGTTGATAGCGTCCAGACTGTCCACCTGCTGGATCCTGTAGATCCGCTCTTTATTTGCATGAATGTCATCGTAGGAGCACTGGTCAAGGATCACCACAATGATCAGCATGCAGACTGACATGCTCAGGGAGAGACCGAAAATATTGATCAGGGAAAAACCTTTGTACCTGATCACATTCCTGAAAGCGGATAGCAGGTAATTTTTTAACATCGGGGTTTCAGAGTTACAGGATGTATGCACAACCCCGTAATTTAGACGCACATGCATTTGTAATGTTACAAGGGAGGCGTTAATATCCCACATATACCGGCTTTGTGGCATGAAATTGATAACTTGGTCAATAAAAAGACATGGAGTACAGGTATCTTGGAAATTCCGGGTTAAAGGTTTCGACGCTCACGCTGGGCACGATGACATTTGGTGGAAAGGAGCGATTCTCGAAACTTGGCAACATTGATGTGAAAGAAGCCGGGGAGATTATTCACCTCTGCATTGACCACGGGATCAATTTGATTGACACGGCCAACATCTATTCCTACGGCAGGTCGGAGGAAATTATCGGGGAGGTTCTCGGAGGGAAGCGACCCGGCGATGTGCTGATCTCCACGAAAGCCAGGATGGCAGTCGGGGAAGGCCCCAATGAAAGCGGATTTTCCAGGTACCATCTGATTCAGCAATGCGAAAAGAGCCTGAAAAGGCTCAAAACAGACGTCATTGACATCTATTACATGCA
>DSDZ01000128.1 GCA_011048475.1 Bacteroides sp.
CCTCAGGGATTATTATGATCTCTATATGCTTGCACGAGATCATTATCCCCTTCTGGAACTGATATCTTTTACCAGGCAGATCTTTCCCAACCTGTCCCCGATCACCTATACCGAAACACTGGTTTATACGCAGGATATCGAAGAGGAGGATATTGCATCACATTTATCCCCTGCTGAGCTCATCTCAAAGGAACAGATCGCAGCCTTTTTCACCCGTGAATTGATCAAAATTAAAGAACAGATCTGATGAGCCGTGCCCGTTCATGAAAAAAATCACCACATACGGGATGATCGCCCTGGGCCTGCTGACAGGGTGCAATCCCGCGCAAAATATACCAGAGGAGACCGTGGAAAAAGAAAAGAAGATCGTCATCTACCAGGTATTCACCCGGCTGTTCGGGAATACAGATACAACCAACATCAAATGGGGAACCCTTGAACAAAACGGGGTGGGGAAGTTCAATGATTTTACCGATGAGGCCCTGGAGGCCATCCGGGCGCTGGGGGTGACCCATATCTGGTATACGGGGGTGCTGCACCATGCGATGGTAACCGACTACTCGGAATACGGCCTGCCGGGAGATGATCCGGATGTGGTAAAAGGTAGGGCCGGATCGCCCTATGCCATCAAAGATTATTACAACGTGGATCCCGACCTGGCCATGGATCCCTCCAGGAGGATGGAGGAGTTCGAAGCGCTGATCGAGCGCACCCACATACACGATATGAAGGTGATCATGGACATTGTCCCGAACCACGTGGCCCGCGGATACCATTCGGTGTCCAGTCCGCCGGGAGCGGAGGACTTCGGGGCATCGGACGACCGGACCGTGGAATATCACCGCGACAATAACTTCTACTATATCCCGGGAGAGCCGTTCCGGGTTCCGCAGTGGAAAGACGGGTACCTGCCCCTGGGCGGGGAGAAGCATCCCCTGGCCGACGGACATTTCGAGGAAAATCCTGCCAGATGGACCGGGAACGGGACCCGGAGCCCGCAGCCCGACATGTACGACTGGTACGAAACGGTGAAGATCAATTTCGGTGTGCGGCCCGACGGAACGAAGGATTTTCCCGGACTGCCGGACGGGTATGATAAGGAGTCAGCAGAAGCGCATGCGGATTTCTGGAATGACAGGGAGGTACCCGATTCCTGGAAAAAATTCCATGACATTGCGATGTTCTGGCTGGATAAGGGAGTGGACGGGTTCCGGTATGACATGGCCCAGATGGTCCCGGTGGAATTCTGGAGCTACCTGAACTCGGCAATCAAGGTGAAAAACCCGGAGGCCATCCTGGTCTCCGAGATCTACATCCCGGAAATGTACAGGGAATATATCCGGCTGGGAAAAATGGATTACCTCTATGACAAAGTCCAGCTGTACGACACCCTGAAAAGCATCATGCAGGGGAAAGGCAGCACCGACCAGCTGGTGGCCATCCGGGCGGCGCTGGCGGACATTGAACACCACATGCTCCATTTCCTGGAAAACCATGATGAACAGCGCATCGCCAGCAAGGAATTCGCCGGGGATCCACGGAAAGGGAAACCCGCCATGGTGGTCTCCGCCGCCATCGGCACCTCCCCCGTGATAGTCTACTTTGCCCAGGAGCTGGGCGAACCGGCTGAAGGGGATGCGGGGTTCGGATCGGCGTCACGGACCACCATCTTTGACTACTGGGGAGTGCCCTCCCACGCCAGGTGGGTGAACAGGGGGGCATTTGACGGGGGACAACTCACCGGGGAGGAAAAGGAACTGAGGGAGTTTTACCGGCGGCTGCTGAATTTCACCCTGGAAAACAAAGCTCTTACGGGCGGGTACCGCCAGATCCACAGCTATAACAGGACCTATACGGACGGATACAATGACAGGCTCTTTTCCTGGGTACGCTGGAAAGGGAAAGAGAGGCTGATCATCGTGGTGAATTTCGATGCCGCGCGGAACCATGAATTTGACCTGAAACTGCCCGATGACATGGTGCGTGCCTGGGAGTTGAAGGATGGAACCTATTCTCTTGAAAATATGCTGGTTGATCCCGGATCAACTGACCGGGCGGAACCGCCTGAACCGGAGGAGCGGTCCGGCAGGAGGGAATTCGAACTTGTCGTGCAGGAAAGGAACGCATATGTCCGGCTGGGACTGAGGCCCCTGGAATCGCTGGTGCTGGGTTTCAGCAGGAAAGATTAGTGTCCCGGGACGGACCCATCAAGCTACTTCGGCTTGCCGGCAAAGGGACCTGAAAATCATCACATCCAGTGAAAAGAAAACAGAGAATCAAAACGGTCGCAGTTTGTGCTGCCATGCTCGCCCTGATCCTGGCTTCCTGCAATTCTTCGCAGAAATCAGAAGACAAGGCCTTAAAACCCAACATCGTACTGATCTACTTCGATGACCTGGGTTACGGGGATGCAGGTGCCTATGGTGCCACTGCCATTAAAACGCCCCACATCGACAGGCTGGCAGGGGAAGGGATCCGGTTCACCAGCGCCTATGCCACGTCGGCCACCTGCACCCCCAGCAGGTACGCTTTGCTGACGGGGACCTACCCCTGGCGCCAGGAGAGCGCCAGAATCCTCCCCGGCACCGCCCCCCTGATCATCGACACTGCCCGGATGACCCTCCCGAAAATGCTGAAGCAGCAGGGATACGCGACCGGCATCGTGGGGAAATGGCACCTGGGACTGGGTGACGGGCATGTGGACTGGAACCGGCCCATCTCCCCTGGTCCCAATGAGGTGGGGTTTGACTATTCCTGTATCCTGGCTGCCACGCAGGACCGCGTACCCACGGTCTATATCGAGAACGGGACGGTCTGCAGGCTCGATCCCGATGATCCCATCGAGGTGAGCTACGCCGAAAATTTCCCCGGAGAGCCCACGGGGAAGGACAATCCCGAACTGCTTAGAATTAAATGGGACCATGGGCACAACCAGAGCATCGTCAACGGGATCCCGCGCATCGGCTATATGAAAGGAGGCGAAAAGGCCAGGTGGGTGGATGAAAACATGGCCGATACCTTCCTGGTGAAGGCAAGGGATTTCATCGTGGAGCACAGGGAAGGTCCTTTCTTCCTCTATTATGCGCTCCAGCAGCCCCATGTTCCCCGGACACCACACCCCCGTTTCGCGGGTACAACCGGACTGGGTCCCAGGGGGGATGTGATCGCGGAAGCCGACTGGTGCATCGGGGAATTGATGTCCACCCTTGAGTCGGAAGGTCTCCTGGAGAATACGCTGATC
>DSDZ01000126.1 GCA_011048475.1 Bacteroides sp.
AGAAAGGAGGACAACTTAAAAACCACATGCTGAAACAATTAACCGACGATCGAACAGTCGGAATGGATAGTTATGCCCTGTTCTTGAACCAAATCAGAAAATGGTGCGAAGCGGAATCGCTGGAAAAATCATGTTTTCCTTATTTCCCAAACCCGGCCGAAAGAGTTATCCTGAAAGTATTCTTTAACGGGCTGTTTTCATCGGTGGGTAACAGGTAAGAAAGATCCAGCCCCAGAAAACTGAACCTGGCTCCCAGTCCGACCGTTATATACCGCCGAACCCCTTTGGAATCATGTTCATGAAAATATCCGGTTCGCACGGCAAACCTATCCCCGTAGCTGTATTCCGCTCCGATACCCAGGGAAATTTCATGGATCTCTTCTGTGAATACACTGCGCGTACCATCTTCCTTTAAAACGCCAGGGGCATCATAAAAGGACTGAAACATGCCAAAAAGCAAGGATTCCGGGGATTCCTTCCCTGCGACCAGGTACTTGTCGCCGGTCGCCGAATCCATGGCATAGATAGGCGGCGTGGGCACCAGAAGCTTGTTTGCATCAACCTGCAACGAAATGGAATGATTGTCATGGATGTGATAAAGGAACCTGCCGCCTATCCGCAGGTTGGTGGGAATGGGTGTTTTCTCTGTATTCTCCGTGTAAGCAACGGGCGTTCCTATATTTGAAAGGTTCAGTCCCGCTGCCCATAACGCATCCTTTCCCCCGATCTTTATCTCATCCTGGTAATAGAGCCCGATGTCACCGGCGACGGAAGTGCCCGGCTTTGTCTCCTCTCCATATGGCGCAGGCTGCCCTCCGGAGAGATCAGAATAAATATACCTCAATACAACTCCTCCTGAAAAATGACCGGTGAACTGACGCGTGTACCCGGCATCCACTGACAGTTCAATTGGATGATATGCCTCTCCCGAAGGTACGCTCCCGTCAATCAGTGTACCACGGGAGAAATACCTGAAAGAACTGCTGATGGTGTTCTTTTCGCCGGCTCTGTAATAACCGGCCAGGTAGACGTGGTGGATATCCGGGATAAGATTGGTAAGCCACGGAGTATAGGAGAGTGCAATTCCGCCTGCCCTTTCTATAAAAGCATATTTTCCCGGATTCCAGTGCTGGGAATTGATACCAGGCGCAGTTGCCGCTCCCGCATCACCCATGCCGGTGGATGTTGCATCCGGTGCAATGAGTAAAAAAGACACAGAGGTCTGAATTGGGCTGGGAGCATTCCCTGTGATCCCGCTGCCGGTGATCTGTCCTGCCAGGGTATTGCCCGACAGGATCAGTAAAGCAATTATCCATATCTTTTTCATTGGAGGAGAGGGGCTTTCAATTTCATAACGGAGCCTGTAGCCAAATGGTATGATATGTTCCGGAATATTATTGAATCCGGGAATTTTTATGTATTTTTCTTACACCCGTAAATCCATGAAAATATGAAACTCCGGAAAAAATATCTCGGGCTGACGGTCATCATCGCCTTGCTGGGCCTGGGCTCGGTTTCCTTCCATGCCTACCAGAAAGCAAAATACGCATATGATGATTTTGAAACTCCTGCCTATTGCAGGCAGTGTCATGATTTGTTTTACGAGCAGTGGGACCAGGCTTTGATGTCCGATGCATACAGCCACGAATGGGACGAAATCGAATATTTCCAACTGGCGGTGCCCCATTCTGAAAAAGACCCCGCCATGATGGACGCCCAGGAGGGATGCAACGGCTGCCATACACCCATGGCATACCTGGCGGGCGATGTACCGCCCCCGGATCCGAAAACCAATCCCCGCGCCAATGAATCCGTCTCCTGCGATGTGTGCCACACCATTACCGGTTTTTCAGGGGATACCCCTTTTAACCATAATTATGTGATCACCCCGGGAAAGACCAAATTCACATCCATTAAAAGAAATCAGGACTCGCCAAACCACCAGATCGATACGACCCGGTTTTTCGCATCAGCGGAATTCTGCGGCATCTGTCACAACGAAAAGAGTCCTTTCGATGTCTGGGTCAAATCCACCCACCTGGAGCTGATGGAAGGACCTTACTATAAAGAGGGAGTGGTGTGCCAGGACTGCCACATGCCTGACGGTCCCGGGAAGGTGGCCAAAATGGGCGACCGGTACGACAATGTTCAAATGCATCTTTTCAACGGAGCCCATGATCCCGGAAAGATCCGCGGTACCGTAGAGATCAGGATCGCCCCGCATGTCCAGGGACTGGAACCCGGAGAGCCGCTGGTTCTGACGGTCACCCTCTACAACCAGAAAACCGGGCATAAATTCCCCACCGGATCGGTGGAGGACCGGATCGTGTGGCTACATGTGGAGGCGATCGACGAGGGTGGGAATGTGTACCCTATTCCTGTGGATGAAAAAGGCTTTGAAGGGGAAGAATACACCATAGCCGGCGAAGCGCTTGCCTACCAGGATATGGGGATCCCCCTGGGCATTGAAAACTTCGAAGGGCTTCGAAGGGAAATGGTCCCGGTGGGAGACCGCATCTTTCGCATGCCTTATTTCGATAAGGAAGGAAGGATGACCATGATGCAATGGAACACAGCCTCTCTCGGCGTGGATTACCGGATCGGCCCCCGGGAAACCAAGGTGGAAACATACACTTTCAATGTACCCTTTGATGTGACACCGGGAGAGCTGACCATCAAAGCGGTGATGTATTACAGGCTGCTGGTCCGGTCGGTGGGAGAATACCTGAAAGTGCCCGAATCGGAATACACGGCCATGACGGTGAATGAACAGGAAGTAAAAGTAACCGTATATCCATAAATTTTTACCCTATGAAAAGAATGACATACGCGAAGTTCATCATCCCAGTTCTGCTGACATTTCTGGCATGCGACCAGCTAAGTGCGATCCCGGCCTTCGCCAGAAAATACGGCATAAGCTGCATGACCTGCCATACTCCGGCTGCCCCCAAACTGAAAGATTACGGGGATACGTTTGCCGGGGACGGTTTCAAACTCACCGATTACCAGTCGCCCCGTTACTACCAGGACGCAGGGGACGAGAAGCTATCGCTCATCAGGGACTTCCCCATCGCAGCAAGGATCGACGGCTATGTGCAGGCAGGGATCTCCGAAAACGGGCAGGTGGACATGTCCGCTCCGTTTTTGGTGAAACTGCTTTCGGGAGGGGAGCTTTCGGAACACCTGGCATACTATTTCTATTTTTACATGTATGAGCACGGGGAGGTGGCCGGCGTGGAG
>DSDZ01000217.1 GCA_011048475.1 Bacteroides sp.
ACCGATGATGGTCACAAATAGATCTGCCGGATGCCGGCTGCGAACTCCGGGAAAAAAAGTATTTTTGTGGATGGGGACCGGTCCCCGGAAAGAAATTTACGGATGGGAATACTGCTTGACCGAATCAGAGAGAAGGGAGTGCTGATCTCCGACGGGGCCTGGGGGACCCTGCTGCACCGGAAGGGGCTTGCGTCCGGCGAATGCCCCGAGTCCTGGAACCTCACCCGTCCGGAGGATGTCCTGGAAGTGGCCCGCTCTTACGTGGAGGCCGGATCGGACATCATCCTGACCAACAGCTTCGGGGGGAGTCCCGCCAAGCTGCGGGCTTACGGACTTGAACAGCAGGTCTACGAGATCAACCGGGCGGCAGCCGGAATCTCCCGGAAGGCGGCAGGGAAGAAGGTGCTTGTCCTGGGCTCGGTTGGTCCCACCGGAAAGTTGGTCATGATGGGTGAGATCACCCCGGAGGAACTGCTGGACGGTTTTCAGAAACAGGTGACGGGGCTTGCGGACGGGGGTGTGGATGGCATCGTGGTGGAGACCATGGCCGATCCGGATGAAGCAAGGCTGGCCATCCAGGCAGCAAAGAACGGCACCTCCCTGGAAGTGGCCTGCACCTTCACCTTTGAGCGGACCAGGGACAGCGGGTTCAGGACGATCATGGGGACCGGGATCAGGGAATACCTGGAGATGTGCAGGGAGGAGGGAGTGGATGTGATCGGGGCCAACTGCGGGAACGGCACCGCGGGGATGATAGAGATTGTCCGGGAGATCAGGCGGACGGAGCCGGACCTGCCCGTACTGGTCCATGCCAATGCAGGGCTTCCGGTTTACAGGGATGGAGAAACCGTCTTTCCTGAAACACCCGGAGAGATGGCCCCGCTGATGGTGGAACTGGTGAACGCGGGGGCAAATATTGTCGGGGGATGCTGTGGCACCACCCCCGAACATATCCGGCTGATCGCCGCAATGATAAAAAACAAAATCATTACGAAATGAAAAGATTCTTTATGGTTCCGCTCCTTGTACTGATCACTGTTTCTGCATTCTCGCAAACAAGGGTGATCAGGGGCAGGCTCACCGCTTTCAACCGGTATCCCGTTGAGAATGTGGAGGTAGGAGCAAAGAAGGCAAAGAGTTCCGTGCTGACCGATTCGCTGGGAGAGTTTACCCTGGTATGTGAAGAAAAGGATGTGATCCAGATCAGGGGCAAGGTCTTCCAGAGAATGACCAGGAGGGTGCAACCGGACGACGATTACATCAGGGTCAACCTGATCTTCAGGGATACCCCCAAGAACAGGCAGATCGCCACGGGGATGGGTTACCTTTCGGAGGAGAGCCTGGCCTATGCCCTGACACACCTGGAGGATGAAAACAATGACTTCTGCAATTACACCGATGTCTTCTCCCTGATCAGGGGGAAGTTCCCCGGCGTGCAGGTCCGGGCAAGCTCGGCCGGCGGTGAGGGGGTCTTCATCAGGGGACAGAAATCCCTGCTCGAGGACACGGAAGCCATCTACGTGGTGGACGGGGTCCAGGTCTCGGATATCAATTTCGTGAATCCGTGTGAGATGGTCAGCATCGACGTTCTGAAAGATGCGGGGGCTGCCATATACGGAGCCCAGGCCGCCAACGGGGTGGTGGTCATCGAGACAAAGGCAAAAAACCAATGATCATACCTGACCGAAGGATCACCTGTAACGGCTCTTGATAATATAAAGAATCTTGATATTGAAAGGGATCTTAATATATGTGGCAGGACTGCTTTTCATGACCTCGCCGGTTCTGCTATCCCAGACCAGGGTGGTTTACGGGAAGCTGAAGACCTTCAATACATTCCCGTTGCAGAACGTGGAGGTGACCGCCAAAAAAACCGGGGCTGCCGTGAAGTCCGATTCCCTGGGAAGGTTCAGCATCGTATGCGCCCGCAAGGATGTCATCCGGATCAAACCCAAAGCCTTCAAGCCGGTCAGCCGGAAGATCGGTGATGAAACGGATACCCTCGAGATCAATCTTATATTCATTGACTCGGAAGCCAACCGGCAGGTGGCAACGGGGTATGGTTACATCGATCAGCGGGATCTCAATTATGCGGTCAGTCACCTGGAACAGGAGAACAACGAGTTCTGCAATTACCTGAATATCTTCGATCTGATCAGGGGGAGATTTCCCGGGGTGGCGGTAAGCAACGGGGCGGTTGTCATCCGGGGGGTGAACTCCATCAACCTGAGTTCGGAAGCGCTCTACGTGGTCGACGGGGTGATCATGAGCGATATCAGCTGGGTCCGTCCCTGCGAGGTGCGGTCCATTGACGTGCTCAAGGACGGGATCTCGGCCATGTACGGCTCCCGTGGTGCCAACGGGGTGGTGGTGATCGAAACCAGAAGATGAGGTGATCGAAACCAGAAGATAATATGCAGATGCGCAGAATTCTGATCGTATTGTCTGTTCCGTCGTTTGTTTTTTTTCCCCTCCTGCTCGCTGTGACGGGTTGCGACCGGGTGACAGGGTCGGCTACACGGTGGATATCCGCTGGGAGGATCACCGGGTGAAGGAGGCGCGGATCGTTTCGGATGCGGAAGGGGAATTTACCGTCCGCTGCAACGGGAAGGTTACAAAAATGCGCGGGAAGGCGGGTGAACAGATCACCATCTGAGAATGCCGGCGGGCAATGATAAAGCGATCGCGGAACAAAAAGCGGAACAAAAAGCTGAACATGAATGCTGAACATGAATGCTGAACATTAAAATGACATGAACATGCATCACAGAAAACTCGGAAAAACAGGATTTGAAGTCTCGGAGATCAGTCTCGGCACCTGGCAGGTGGGCGGAAAGTGGGGGCAGGAATTCGACAGGAAAAACGCCGAAAAGATCCTGCACGAAGCCATTGATGCCGGGATCAATTTCATCGACACGGCCGATGTGTACGGGGGCGGGCTCAGCGAAAAAATGGTTGGCCAGGTGGTCCGGAGCCGCAGCGAACGGGTCTATGTGGCCACTAAATGCGGCAGGAGGCTTTCCCCTCACAACAATGCAGCCTACACCCCGCAGGCATTGCGCGGTTTTGTGGAGGACAGCCTGAGGAATTCGGGGCTGGAGATGCTGGACCTGATCCAGCTGCACTGTCCCCCCGGCGAAGTGTACCGGAGACCGGAGATCTTTGAACTGTTCGACCGCCTGAAGGAGGAGGGCAAGATCCGCTTCATGGGTGTGAGTGTGGAAAA
>DSDZ01000079.1 GCA_011048475.1 Bacteroides sp.
AAGGTTTTTCCGCAGGTGATGGATGATGTGTTTACGGCAATGCGCGAAATCGCCGGCAAACAGTCAAGAATGACGGTGGTCTTCGACAGGAGTTTATAGATTTCACCCTTCTCTCAGCAAACAAATCATGTAAATTCAGCTAGTTAGCCCTGCCTTTTCTGCAAGACCCTCCATCTCACTTCCAGCAAAATACTTTTTTCCTCAAAATTTCAACCATGTATGCATTTTTTACTTGACATTGCAAGACCCTACTAATACTATTCCAGTATGGCACACATACATAAGAAAATCAAAAAGGGACGACCCTATTACTACGTCCGCGAGACAGGCAGGGTCAAAGGAAAATCCAAGGTCCTCAACCAGGTTTATCTTGGTTCGCCCGAGAAGATCCTCCAGATGGCTGCCGAGGCCAAGGCCTCAGCAATGCCAGGCAAAATTCAATCGCAGGAGTTCGGGGCGCTGTGGCTGGCGCATCTGGTCGAAAGCGATATTGACGTTGCCGGACTTATTGATGATGTTGTCCCGCAAAAGCCGAACAAGGATGAACCTTCCGTAGGCGAATATTTTCTTTACGCGATCTACAACCGCATGATTGACGCCTGCTCCAAGCGTGCTTTGCCGGCATGGTACAAGCATACGGCCATTCAACACATCCGCTCGGTCGATATCCAGAAGCTCACGTCGCAGCTGTACTGGCAGAAATGGCAGCAAGTCGGCGACGATCAGCTCCGGCGGATAGCAACCGAATTTCTTCGCAGAGTGGCAAAACTGGAGCAGCCTTCCTCGGATTGCTTCATGTTCGACACCACCAACTATTACACCTTCATGGCCAGCCACACGCCTTCTGAATTGGCCAAGCGCGGAAAAAACAAAGAAGGGCGAAACTGGCTGCGTCAAATCGGCGTTGCCCTGCTTGTCTGCAGAAACAAGCGCCTGCCGCTGTTTTATCGGGAGTACGAAGGCAACAGGCACGACTCCAAGGTTTTTCCGCAGGTGATGGATGATGTGTTTACGGCAATGCGCGAAATCGCCGGCAAACAGTCAAGAATGACGGTGGTCTTCGACAAGGGGATGAATGCAGAGGAAAACATCGCGGCCATCGATGCCAATGAGCAGATTAATTTTATCACGACCTATTCCACGTACTTTGCCGAAGATCTTGTCCATGTCGACTTGAGTAAATTTACCCCGGTTGACACTCGGAAAAACCGGAAACTGCATGAATATGGCCGGGATGAGGACCGACTGGTGGCCTGGAGAACGACGGGAGAATACTGGAATCGACAGCGGACCGTGGTCGTGACCTATAATCCGATAACCGCCACCAAACAGCGCTTCAGTTTTGAAAAGAAAATGCTCAGGCTCCAGGAAATCCTCTTCGACTTCCAGGCCAAGGTCAACCAGGGTGCTCCTCATTGGCGCAATAAGGCGCAGGTTCTTGCCCGTTATAATGACGCCTGCGCGCAGCTACATATTGCCGCCGATCTCTATACGGTTGAGGTGTATAAAAACGGGAACGGCCTGCGGATGAATTTCCGCAAAAATCATTATCGCATCGGTCGCCACATTGACAGGTTCGGCAAAAACATAATCATCACGGACAATGCGGACTGGTCAACGGATGAGATCGTCAATGCCAGCCTGGACCGCTGGACCGTAGAAGACGGATTCCGGCAATCGAAAAATGACGACCTGGTTGCAATGATGCCGTTCCGGCACTGGACGGACAGCAAAATAAAGTGTCACATATTTACCTGCATCGCCGCCTACGCCCTGCTGCGCCTCATCGAGATAAAACTGAGGTGCGCGGGCTCAACCTTGACGGCGCAGGCCGCAATGAAACAAATGAGCCAGCTCCATTCCGTGCTGATGTGGCTGCCGAAACGAAATACACCGGAGCGAATGATCGAAGAGCCCGACGAGGAACAGGCGCAAATTCTGGGTGCTTTCGGTTGGGAAATCAAGGGTGGGGTCTTGCAGAATATTCGGCTGTAATGTACTGGAATTGCGTCGTTATTTCACCGCAATCAGGGTGGATCCTATAAACTCCTGTCAAACTGACCATCAGGCCGGATGGCATGCGGCTCATATTTCCCATAACCAAAAGACCGGGCAGGACCGGCGTGCCGAGCCTGTCAGTAGTCCCATCATAATCCTGAACTGCCTGCAGGGTTTTTCGGTACACTTTTGACGATTTGATTGCCAGAAGACAAACCAGCAGAACAGCCACAATTATACTGCCTGTTGCCGGGAAAACCGCCATGAGAAGTGGAAAGGACAGAAGTATTTTCCAATCATGCCTGATTTGGCGAGTTAGGGAAGTTAAAGCTGTCACTTGGAATCCCTTGCAGGTATCAGCAGCTTATCGCTGGAGAGAGCCGGCTATGATTACGGCTTAATACGGGTTTCAAGCCTGTCGCACGCCTCTTTCAATACCGGCATTTTCTTGGCAAAACAGAACCGGGCCATGTCGGTAGTGCCGCTGGTCTTGTAAAAGGAAAGGGCATGGGGTCAGGGCTTGAAACATGAATTTTAAGGTGTTCTAGATATAATTTATATTTCAAGACCTGCCCCTAAAGTTTCTAAAGTTTTTTTTCTAAAGTTTTTCGCAGTTTATCGGATCAGGTTGTCCTGTACCTCAGGATCAGTCCTGAGAAAAAGGGCGCAACGGTTTTCAGAGCCGTTTCCTGAGCCTGGCAGAATTCTTTTGAGGCACGGCCCTCTTTCCCCTCGATGCAAATGGATAATTATTCTCCCGGTTTAATCACTTTATGTCCCGGGGGTACGACCGGCGGTTCCGGAGCGCCGGGCGGGACGATTATCGGAACCTCGGGCGGCTTTGGCGGGCAGCCCAGCAGGCTGAGCAGTACCAGAACGACGGCAATTCGCACTAATGTTCGCATCATGTCTCTCCTTTGTGTATAAACATGGATGAGCTATACTCTCTTTCCCGGCTGTTTCCGGGGAGACCGGTTATTGTGGTGACGGCCTCGGGACATGTTCGCATCCTGCAAAAGATACTTTGCGTCCCTACCAATTGCAAGAAATGCAAAAGTGGTGCCACCTGCTCGAAGGTCGGTGTCGCTTCGTGGTCTCAGTCGAACACCTGGAAGGGGCAGCGATTGGCGCGGCGGCAAAGACGCCCGCTTCAGGAAGCAAGAAGGGGTCGGACCAAATCAACTGGCTGTATTTATGTAAACACAGCTTATTAGAAAGGTTAAAAC
>DSDZ01000236.1 GCA_011048475.1 Bacteroides sp.
CGGACAGCGGCACTGTTGATCTGCTCAATGTCATAGCGCAGTACGCTTTCCTCAGAGAGTTCTTCCAGCGCCATTTCCGTGTAACCCAGGATGGGCGTGAGGATGTTATTGAAATCGTGGGCGATCCCCCCGGCAAGGGTGCCGATGGTCTCCATCTTCTGGAGCTGCAGGAGTTGCTGTTCCAGCTTTGCCTTTTCCTGCTGGTGGTGTTTCCTGATCTCGATCTCCTTTTTCAGATCTTTATTGGCGGATGTGAGCTGCCTGGTCCTTTCCTGGACCCTTTTTTCAAGGGCATTGTTGGCCGCCTTTACCTTGTCCTGTTCCTTTTCGAGCAGCTTTCGCATGTAGAAATCCCGCCTGGCGGAGTGCTCCATGAAGTAGCTGATGAACATTCCGACCACGTTGGCGCTGATGAAAAAATAGTTGTTGTTAACAAGGATCTGCAGCGGGGTGTCGGACATCCAGAAAGCCGCGATCTCATAGGATGCCACGATGGACCACCCGGCGACAGTCGCATAGATGAAACGGGCCTTGATAAATGTGTACCCGAAAATAAAGATCAGGATGAGTCCGGCATAGTAGGTGTAATTTTCGGCAATCCGTGCTGCGAAAATGATCATCACGATAATGGCCAGCCCGGTCAGGTACATGATCACCGAGAGCAGGGGCTGCATGTGTTTCCTGAAGACCGGTGTGTATGAATAAACCAGCACCGACAGAAGCAGGGGGGTGATGATCCCGAACCGGATGATCCAGAACATGTACTTCAGCTGGGGCAGCAGCCATGCATCCAGCAGGGCGAAAACGTCAAAGAAACAGATGGCCAGCACGATGGCGAACCGGAACGGACTCAGCGAACGTTCAAAATAATCATCCCTGAAATCCTGCTCATACTTTTTCAGACCTCCGCTGAAGGCCAGCGTCAGCCTGTTCAGCTTCATGGGTTCCTGGCCGGCGGCGGATAGCCCGAACAAATTCCGCTTTGTCATCTTTTTCAGCATCATGTCAGGCAGTCAGCGGCTGATCATGCCGCTTTTATTCTCAAAAAGAGGTTCACTCCCAGTTCTTCCATTTCGACCTTCACCTGGTCCTCTCCGGCTTCGGCTTCCAGGGCCAGTCTGATCAGATCGTTTTTAGAGCGGTGGTTCAGGTACCAGTCCGACAACACCTCCATCAGCCTTCTGGTAGGATTGCTGGTGGAGAAATTCCCGATGATATATTCACCTCCCTCGGCCAGGTACCTGTAATACTTGTTGATCATATAGACAAAATGCCTGTCCTTGAAATAATCGAACAGTCCCGCACTCCAGATCAGGTCGTACCACAGATAGGGCTTGAACCGGAGTACATTGATGCGGAAATAATCGATGGAGGAGTTAAAGGGACTGTTCTGTGATCTGGCAAAGTCAATGGCATTCTGATCGAAATCCACCAAATCGAAGTGAATCCTGCTGCCCGGATTGCTTCCCAGGTACTCGTGCACATCGGTGGCAGGCCCGCTGCCCAGGATCAGCACCTTGATCTCTCCCGTTCTCTTTTTTTCGAGCTCCCGGCAGCATCTCAGGAAATAATCCTTGCGGTTCCTTACCGCATGGGCCCCTGCCTGGTCCTGAAAAAACCGGTCCCAGTTGGTGTACCTGCGGTCAGGATTCACATAGATGCGGTAGATATTATGAATGATGGAAAAGTCCCCGGGATATCCGAAGGGTTTCACAAAACCATGACCGATCAGGGTGTTCTCATTGAGCGATTCTTTGATCACCTCCCTGAATGCATTCATTTCATCATCTTCCAGGTTGTTCACGATAGCCGTAAATTCTTTGTATTCACGGGGTTCCGGTCCACCTTTCTTGATAAGGGCCCTCAGGAACTCCCGTTCATCATCCGGGAGCTGCCCGGAGGAAACAAGAGGATGCGTCATATCCAGCATTTTCTGATATCGATTTAATACCAGGTACAGATCCTTTACAGGGTACCGTGAGACGGGACGGCTTCTGTACACTCCTGATTTTTATACGCCTGTCCGGAAAATAGGTTTCAACAGAAATGCACGGATGTATCGTTAGAATTTGTTTAAATAAGTGTCCCGGTGAATTGCCACTTGAAACTGAAAATAAAAATCGCTTTCTTTAACCTGTCTGAAAATGAGATGAAAAAGGTATCCAGGGGAAAGATCCTGTTCGTTACCGGATTGCTGTCGGCCTCGTTGATCATCTTTCTCGGCCACAAAGCGGTCAGGTGGACTTCCACAGATACGTTCTGTGCATCCTGCCACATTCACCCCCATTCAACCGACAGCTGGATGCGCTCCACCCACCATGACAATCAGAGGGGGATCAGGGTGCACTGCGTGGATTGCCACCTGCCCCCTCATGGAGAAGGCTACCTTTTTGAAAAGGCAAAGACCGGGATGAGGGATTTGTACGGGAAAATATTCAAAGACCCTGAAAAACTGGACTGGGAAGGCAAATCCCGGATCGAATATGCCACCGGACACACGTTCGAAGCCTCCTGCACGAACTGTCACATGAACAATTATCCACTGGGGTTGAGCCAGGAAGGAAGAGAGGCCCACCTGTATTATGATGCCCGTCACGAATCGCTGCACTGCATCAACTGCCATATCACGGTGGGACACCACGATCCAGAAAGGCTGCACGAGCAGGACTTTGCATTCGGGATCATTGATGAGAAGGAGGAAGAGATCTATACCTCACCTGCTGTGGTGGACGGATTCATTGATTTCACCGAGTACATTCCGGGCAGCGGGGTCAGTTTCGAGATGGTGGCCGTTCCCGGCGGATCATTCCGGATGGGCAGCCTGCCGGACGAACCCTTCAGGGATGGGGACGAGGGTCCGGTGAGGAACGTGACCGTCTCTCCTTTTTTCCTGGGGAAGATCGAAGTGACATGGGATGAGTACCTGGTGTTTTTCAAACAGACCGGGTCCCAGGGAAAGACGGCTGATGCATACCTCAATGCTCCCGGGAACGAAACCGATGCGATTTCCGGTCCCACTCCCCCCTGGGGAGCACCCGACCAGGGATGGGGCAAGGGCAGAATGCCCGCCATTTCGATGACACATCATGCGGCCGAAGTCTACTGCCGGTGGCTTTCCGGGGTTACCGGCAAAACCTACCGGCTCCCCACCGAGGCGGAGTGGGAGTACGCTGCACGGGCAGGGACCACCAGCCCTTATTTTTTCGAAGGAAATC
>DSDZ01000146.1 GCA_011048475.1 Bacteroides sp.
CAAGATTATCAGGAACATCATCCGCATCAGGAATGTGCCGGTGTCGGATGTCATGACCCCCAGGACCGTGGTGACGGTGGCCGATGAAAACATGAAAGTTGCGGATTTCCTGAAACACAAGGAGTATCTGTTCTATTCGCGGATCCCGCTTTATTCGGAGGATAAGGAAAATATTACCGGGTATGTGATCCGCCATTCGGCTTTTGAAAAGCAGGCCGGGGGCGGGGCCGGGCTGAAGCTTTATCATATTCGCAGGGAGATCGTTGTGGTGCCTGAATTCCAGTCGCTGCTCAGCGTCTGGGAACTTTTACTGGAAAAAAAGGAGCACATTGCACTGGTGGTGGATGAATACGGGGGAATGGACGGGATCGTAACCATGGAAGACATCATCGAGACCATCCTGGGCCTGGAGATTGTGGATGAAAGGGACCGGATCACAGACATGCAGAAATATGCCCTGGAACGGTGGAACGAGCGGAAGGCCAAATACAACTTCATCCAGGAAACTCAGGAAGAGTGATTGTTCAATCAAATAGTGAATGTTCAAAAAATAAGTTCATATCTTACGGATCATGATGATACGCAATCTTATTCCGTTTTTTCTGCTGTGTGTCCCTGTGCTTTACGGACAGCAGCAACTTCAGCTGAATGAACAGGGGTATTTCCATAAGGACGGGCTGGATGTGACTGTATTCAGCGACTACTACCCCGAAGGCCACCAGTCAGGCGTCACCATCATCCAGCACGGGAACCGCGTGGCCGCCAACGGCGACCTGCGCCTGGAACCCTCCCCCGGTCAGTGGTCTCCCATCCCCGCAGCGGGGATCAGGACAACGGACAGCGAGGGCCGGGAGATCACACAGACCATGTGGTACCCAGATTCTTCCAAAAACCGCACGGGATTCAATCCCATCCTGTATCCCGACCTCACCTTTTCCTACCGCATCCGGGTCAGTGCCCTCGGACAAAACAGCTTCAGGATCACGGTGGATCTGGAAGAGCCGTTGCCTGAAGAATGGACAGGGAAAGCGGGTTTCAACCTTGAACTCTTTCCGGGAGATTTGTTCGGGAAAGGTTTTTTGATGGATGGCGCCCCGGGTATTTTCCCATATCAGCCGGCAGGTCCCATGGAACAATATGACGGGGAGCCTCTGAATGAGCCCCTTGGCCGGGGGACCACCCTGGTGATCGCCCCCGAAGAACCACTGCAGCGGATGGTGATCCGTTCTGAAGGTGCACTCCTTGAGCTTCGCGACGGAAGGTCCAATCACAACAACGGCTGGTTTATCGTCAGGAGTTCCGTTCCCGAAGGCGCCACTGAATCGGCAATCACATGGACGGTCACCCCGGGTGTGGTGGAGAACTGGCAGTACGAACCGGTGATCCAGGTTTCGCAGCTGGGCTATCATCCCGGGCAGAAGAAGCGGGCGGTGATCGAGCTGGACAGGAGGGAACAGGAGGTTCCCGGTTTTGAGCTCTTTCGCCTGGAAACGGAGGGAAGGAAGCTGGTCTTTTCCGGGCAGGCCGCATCCTGGGGAAGGTTCCTCAGATACCGGTACGTGACCCTGGATTTTTCAGAGATCACCGAACCGGGACTTTACCAGCTCGCCTGCATGGGTCAGCATTCCCATCCCTTCAGGATCGCGGAAGATGTTTACCGCAGGCATACCTGGCAACCGACCCTTGAATACTACCTGCCGGTGCAGATGTGCCATATGCGGGTGAATGAGAAGTACCGCGTGTGGCATGACCTGTGCCATGCCGACGATGCGCTGATGGCTCCTGCCGACACCAATCATTTCGACGGGTACCTGCAGGGACCTGAAAATTATACCCCGTATGAACCCCTCCAGCCGGTGCCCGGGCTGAACCGGGGCGGCTGGCACGATGCGGGCGATTACGATTTGCGGGTGGAATCCCAGGCTGGCACGGTGTGGATGCTGGCGTTGATGATCGAGGAATTCGGGCTGGATCACGATGCCACCCTGATCGATCAGGCAAACCGGATCGTGGAGATCCATGTCCCGGATGGCCGTCCGGACGCCATCCAGCAGATCGAGCACGGACTGGAGGCCATCCTCGGCGGTTACCGCTCCCTGGGAAGGCTTTACAGGGGGATCATCTGCTCTGACCTGCGGCAGTATGTGATGCTGGGGGATGCCGCGGCCATGACCGACAATGTGCCGGGTACGGCAGATGACCGCTGGGTCTTCACCGAGAAGAATCCCCGCAGGGAACTGGAGGTGGCAGCCGCCCTTGCCGCGGCTGCAAGGGTCCTCAAACCATCCGGTCAGCTTCTTGCAGCAGAGTGCCTGGAAACAGCCCTGGCACTCTGGTCGTCTGCTTCAGCCATAAAAGGCAACGAATCCGCGAAGGTTGCAGCACTGTCGGAGCTGATCCTGACCACCGGTGATCCCGGACTGAAAAAGGCCCTTGCGGACATGAAGGATTACATCACAGGTCATATTGATCGTTGCGGGTGGGCTGTTGGTCATGTGATTCACGAGATGGAGGATCCTGCATTCCGCGACGATGTGGCTGCAGCAGTGAAAACCTACCAGGAGCAACTGCAACATGAGCAGCGAGCGGATTCTCCCTACGGGGTTCCCTACCGGCCGAATATCTGGGGAGCGGGCTGGAATATTCAGCGCTTCGGTGTGGAACAGTACTTCTTCCACAAAGGATGGCCCGATCTGGTCTCCACCGGATTCACTGAAAATTCCCTGCATTTTATACTGGGGGTGCATCCGGGTAGCAACAACGCCTCCTTTGCATCGGGAGTGGGCTCAAAGTCCGTCAGGGTTGCCTACGGAGTGAACCGCGCCGACTGGTCCTTCATCCCCGGAGGGGTGGTTTCAGGAACAGCGCTGATCAGGCCTGACCTGCCCGAGCTCAAAACCTGGCCATATCTCTGGCAGCAGACCGAATACGTGATGGGCGGGGGGGCAACCAACTATATGTTCCTGGTCCTGGCGGTGAATTCATTCTATTCTAAACCTGAGACCGCACATGCGCACGATTAAAAGAATTGTCGCAGGCACAGGCCTGGGGCTGGGCCTCCTGGTCATCATCGTGCTTGCCCTGCTTCCCGTATCGGTTAAACACTATGCGGTGAAGCACGGCAGGAAGCTTACCGGCCGGGAGATCGCAATCAATCAACTGAGGGTGAAATATTTTGGCGGAAAGGCCAGGATCACGGATTTCGTCATGTAC
>DSDZ01000385.1 GCA_011048475.1 Bacteroides sp.
GATGAACACCCCCCAGAGCGCAGCGATCAGTGTGGCCCCCTGGCCGAGACCATAGGAGATGGCAAATCCGGCCTGGCCGCTTGCAATGATGTTGAAGGTCATCCCCAGGCTCCAGACGACCCCTCCGAGGATGCCGGTCAGGTGGAGCCGGGTATCCCCTTTCCTGAAGTAATCCGCGTAGGTGACCCTTTCGCCGGAGACCGGCCGGTACATAAAGAATGTGTTCCATGCAAAATTGGATACCACCAGTCCCACCGCAAATACCACCGAAGCGGTATAGGGCGTCAGCTTCCCGGCCTGGGGATCCGCGAAGTCAGAAGCCATGGAAGCGGCCACGAACCGGTAGAAAAAACCCATCAGGATCCCCCCCAGGATGGCGATCAGGATCCCTTTGGTGGTGGTGGACATTTTCTCTTTCTGAGATTTCCGGTAGGCGATGGCATCCAGTATGATGGCCAGCACCACCAGGACCATCCCGGCGAACAGGAAAAGGGGGTGACCGAGCGGGGTGGCCACATAATTGATGATCACCCCGATCACCAGTGCAAGTCCGATCCCCACGGGGAATGCCACCGCCATTCCCGCAATGTTGATGGCCACAACGATCAGGAGGTTCGCCAGGTTGAATACCACCCCGCCCAGGAAAGCAGAACCCAGGGCTCCTCCATCCGCCTGCACAAGGTCAGGCAGGAAGCTTCTGCCTTCCTCCCCGATGCTCCCCATGGTAAAGGCAAGGATCAGGGAAAGGATCAGCACCCCGAGGGCATAATCCCAGTAAAAGAGCTGGAAAGCCCATTTCCGGGAGGCCATTTTCTGAGTGTTGGCCCAGGATCCCCAGCAGAGCATGGTGATCACACAGAGGATGACAGCCACGAAGTAGGATTGAATCACAACCATGTTTATCGGATATTAAAGGTTTTGTAAGCGTTGACCGTCACCCCTCCCCCGATCCCCGAGTCCAGCAGCCCGTAATCCTCTGTTGGGATCTTCTCCATGGGATGGGCCCAGGCATTGGGCAGCCGCGTCACGTTCGTGCGGGTGCGGCTTTCCGTCCCTGAGTACCCTGTCCTGGGTTCCTGCACCGGGACTGCCTGAAAAAACCACGAAAATGGATCCGTGCAAGGTTTAAGAGAGGTTTATTTGTCCTGGTACAGTTCAATGAAATGCCGGTCCAGTTCCTCCGAATCCCCGTATTTTTCCCTCAGGGCTGCCAGTTCCGTTTTGAGCGAATCCACCAGGATGGAGTAGGCCGGATCGTTGTACACGTTCTTCAGTTCCATGGGATCCTTCATCCGGTCATACAGCTCCCATTCATCAATATCGTAATAGAAGTGGGCCAGCTTGTATTCCCTGGTAACGATCCCGTAATGCCGCTTGACCATATGAACGGCCGGGTATTCATAATAATGGTAATAGACCGCATCCCGGTCCCACGTATCCGCATCTCCCCTCAGCAGCGGCACCAGGCTTTTTCCCTGCATGTCACCGGGGGCTTCGATCCCTGCCGCGTCCAGCAGGGTCTGGGCAAAATCCAGGTTCTGGACCATCTCGTCACTGACACTTCCGGGCTCGGTGACCCCGGGCCATCTTACCAGCAGGGGTGTTTTGAACGATTCATCATAGATGAACCTTTTATCGAACCAGCCGTGTTCTCCCAGATAGAATCCCTGGTCGGAAGTGTAGACCACCAGGGTATTTTCGGTGAGCCCGGCTTCATCCAGGTAATCCAGCAGTGCTCCCACACCCTCGTCCACCGCAGCGATACAACCCAGGTAATCCTGCATGTACCGCTGGTAGCGCCATCTCATCAGATCCCCTTCATCCATGGAAGGATACCTTTCCCTGAACTCCTCGTTCATGGAACCGTATACCTCATCCCATGCCGCACGTTGTGGTTCAGTCATACGGCCCAGGTTGTTCACGGCCGCCTGCTTGTCCCAGTCAGATGCCGGTTCAATACCCAGTTCATCCATCACCCCGGGATCGAGTTTCGAATCCCCCGCCCAGTTCTGGTGCTCCAGGATGTTCATTTCCGCCTCCCTGGCAGCGGCACCCCTCCCCCGGTAATCGTCAAACAGGGTGGGCGGTTCGGGAAAGGTTTTATGGATATACTCCCTGAAATGCCTTTCCGCAGGGAGCCATTCGCGGTGGGGAGCCTTGTGCAGGTAAAACAGAAGGAACGGTTTCTCCGGATCCCGCCGGTTCTTCATCCAGTCCAGCGTCAGGTCGGTGATGATGTCGGTTGTATATCCCTCGATCCTGATATTTCCTTCATTGGTGATGAAATCAGGATTGTGGTAGGCGCCCTGTCCCGGCAGGATCTTGAATTCATCAATCCCTTTCGGGTTGTTGCCGAAATGGAGTTTGCCGAACATGGCGGTCTGGTAACCGGCTTCCCGGAAAAGCTGGGGGAAGGTCATCTGCGTGGTATCGAACGGGAAACGGTTATCGATCTTCCCGTGCAGGTGACAGTGCTTCCCGGTGAGGATGGTGGCCCGCGAAGGTGCACAGATGGAATTGGTGACACAGGCATTGGTGAACAGCATGCCCTCACTGGCAATGCGATCAATCTGAGGAGTTTCGATCAGATGGTCGCTGTAGGCACTGATGGCCTGGTAGGCATGGTCATCCGACATGATGAAGATGATGTTGGGCGGAGAAGGTTCCTCTGCTTTCCCGGTTTTACATGCCTGGAAGGAAAACAGGAGCACAGCAACGGATAACGGGACGATGATTCTCATGATGCGATCTGTATATGGATATTGAGATAGAACTGCCCGCAGTTTGTCTAAGATCCTTCCGGTACATCCGCACCCTTCTCTCCACCCATGGCCCGGAGAATGGCTTCCGTGGCAGTGGCCCCGATCCTGGTCACCCCGAGCTCCCTGACCTTCAGCGTCTCCTCAAGGGTCCTGATCCCTCCTGCCGCCTTTACCTGAACCTCCGGATCGGCATGCTTCCGCATGAGCACCAGGTCATCATGGGTGGCCCCCCGGTAGCCGTAGGTCCCGTCCGCTTGTTTTACAAATCCGTATCCGGTGGAGGTTTTCACGAATTCCACCCGGTGTCGGTTGCAGATCTCGCACAAGCTGATCTTGAACCGGTCCTCCGGCAGAAAATCATTTTCAAAAATCACCTTCAGGATGGCGCCCCGGCTTTTGGTAACCCCGGCCACGGCGCCGATCTCGGCAGAAACGTATTCCC
>DSDZ01000387.1 GCA_011048475.1 Bacteroides sp.
CAGGTATTTCGAGCACCTGAAACCCGGGCAGAACCGGGGCGGCTGGGTGGACACCGGGGGGTCGGATCCGCTGGACCGGTACGCCGAGCAGCTGTGGCTGACCCTGTTTGCAAAGGCGCCGGAGATCACCCTGTTTGACATCAGGCAGATGCAGTATCCCGTCCGGGAGAATACCCGGGCGGCATGGCAGGGGACAGGCACCAGTTTTGACTTTGATAAGATGAAAGCCTCCAGAACGGGAAAAGATGGTTCCTCGCCCGCACATGTTACGTATGCCGGAGCTGCCGGATACTCCCTGGAGGTGATTGACAGCGTTCTGGGATCGCTGGGTGAGCCTCTTGGGATTAAAAGTTACCGGCCGTACCATTCCGTGGGTGAGGATTTCCTGCAGAATTACCTGGGCATGATCGGGATCCCCATCGAGATCGTCCCTGAGTTCCCTGAAAAGGAAGAGATGGTGCTTCTGACAGAAACGGCAAGCTTCGATCCGCAGATCGTGGAAAAGATCCAAAAACAGCTCCGGGAGGGTAAAGATGTGACCGTCACTTCGGGTTTCTACAGGGCCATGCAGGGCAGGGGAATTGAGGACATTGCGGAGCTGCGGGTAACGGACCGTAAAGCAAGCGTGAGGGAGTTTTCGGCGGGATGGGGTCCGGCGGTCACCATCGGGAAGGAAATGATCATCCCTCAGATCCATTACCTTACAAACGATTCCTGGGAGGTGATCTCGGCGCTGGATGATACCAACGGATGGCCTGTTCTGCACCGGGCCGGGTATTCCGGGGGACAGTTTTATGTGCTGACGGTCCCGGATAACTTCATTGATTTTTACAACCTGCCGCCCGCCGTCCTGGACAGGCTCAGGCAGCACATCGCCGGATCGCTGGATGTGCTGATGGAGGGACCGGCGGAGGTCAGTCTTTTCGTTTACGACAACGGCTCGTTCGCGGTCGAGTCCTTCCTGGATGAGGAGGTGACAATCCGCATCCTTGTGGACCCTTCATCTGAGAAGATCACCGATGCGGCCACCGGCAAGGTGATCCCGGGTACGCTCCGGGAAGCCCCCTCGTTCAGGAACCGGAAACTGGGTGAGGATGCCCGGGTGTACTCAATCACCCTGAAACCGCACTCCTTCAGGGCATATACATACTGAACAGGATTTAATACGCCTGCTCCAGGTAGCCCATCACGAAGACCGCCGGGGCGTTCCAGTTGAGGCAAACCTCATTGGAGGCATAACTGGCCTCCACATCCTCAAACGATTTGGCCGGGAAATCACTTCCGTACTCCACTTCGGCCCGGTCCTGTTTGTCCTTGTTCGGACCGCCCACGATAAAACCGGGAACCGGTGCTTCGATCCCGTCCGCCCCGCTGGGACGGTGATGCGGATTCATCACCTGTTTGGCTCCGAAACCGGTGAGGAAGCAGTACCCGGTGGCGTTCTTCCCCAGGATATAGTCCAGGTCCCGGACGGCCCCGTCCAAATATTGCCGGTCACCCGACAGGTGGTGGGCAATACAGAGGATCATGGCCTGGTTCAGGAGATCACTGTTGGAACCCCACTCGAAATAATCGATTCCCACATGGTAAGGAATGCTGTCCATGCGGGCAAGGATCTCGCCGGCGAGCTTCATGTGCTTGCGTGTAAGCTCTCCCCGGAAGCTGGACTCCAGCATTTTCCGGTTGGCCAGCAGGGAATGGAATCCCATGTTCCGGATAAAGAATTTCCAGCTGTTGGTGAGCTGGTGTACGTAGGGTTCCTCATTTTCAAGCAGGTACTTGAAGTACCTGTTGTTCCCCGTGGTCAGGTACAGTTCGGCGGCAGCCCAGTAAAAATCATCACTGAACAGGTTGTCCCCATACTCCCCGGTACGCACATCGGGAGGATTCCGGTAGGGAACCTCGTCATGTTCCACCGCCCAGTCCCACGCCTTCTCCGCCCGGGCCAGCATGTCAATCGCCCATGCGGGATCCTGCTCTTTGACAATCCGGCTGGCCTGGGCCATCACCGCGGCAAAGTTCAGCGTTGCGGCGGTCCCCTTCCCGATGACCATCCTTTCCAGGTCGTATGCTTCGGGCATGATGAAACCGCTGAAGTTTCGGGCGGTCAGCTTGTGGAATACCCCTCCGTCACTGTCCTGCATGGTCAGGAGCCAGTCCAGTTCATACCGGATCTCATCCAGCAGGTCCCCGCTCCCGTTCCCGCTTTCGGGAATGTTAAGCTGTCCGTCTGCCACCGCATCCGGGTAGAGCTCCAGCAGGTGCAGCATCTGTCCGGCCGAAATGGCAGCATTGACCACATATTTGCCGTAATCGCCGGCATCATACCAGCCGCCGGGAGAATCCAGCGTCCCCCGCTGCTTTCCTGTGGAGGGATGGTAGGGACAACCCAGGTCGGGATGACCCGCAGCCCTGGCATAGACACCCCCGTATTGTTCTTCCACCTCCATGGAAGCGCGCTGAAAATAGAAACTCTTTATGGAGGCATCCAGGGCGGCACGATGGACATCATCACGGATCTCGAAAGAAGGGGAGACCATCTCTTTGCCGATACGGACAGAATAAGTACCCGGAGTCCTGAATCCGGTAAAGTCGCCCGTCAGCACCTGTTCTCCCGAGGCTTCCCAGGTTCCCCGATCCACCAATTTGCCCCTGTACCGGCTCTTTCCATTTTCGTCCAGGATCCTGAAAGAAGAAGCGCCGGTCCCGGTCACCACAAATTCTTTGACGGCATCGGGATAAAAACCCAGCTGGTTGATCCGGATGTGATCTGTCGCCGGGTCCGTTGACGGAGTTTGGGAAGAATTGCAGCTGAAAAACAGCAGGAATACGGAAATGATCATCATTAAAGGTTTCATGGATGGTGATTTATTACGTGCAGGCACTAAGTTAAAAAAAACGGGACCCGAATCATACTGCTTCTGACAATCAATTTGTGTATCAGGATGATATTTCATAGTTTTATTTCCTGATCAAGCTGGTAAAGCGCTCCGGGAACCGGATAAAAGCGCATCATTGTGAAACATAGTAACTGCAGATAAGATGGCCGGATCATTGCTGTTCATCCTGTTCATTGCACTGTTCATCGTGCTGCTGCCGGTGCTTGCACTGGTCAGCGTCCTGATGAACGATTTCCCGTCCGGTGAAAAACTGATCTGGGTACTGGTCATCCTGTTCCTTCCGATCCTGGGATCGATCCTGTAC
>DSDZ01000452.1 GCA_011048475.1 Bacteroides sp.
ATTAACTGAAGGGGTCACACCCCGCTGCCGCGGACGATGGTAATGGCCGTGTAGAAGAGGATCTTCAGGTCCACGAACAGGGACATGTTTTCGATGTAGAGGATATCGTATCTCAGCCGCTTGATCATTTCTTCCACATTCTCTGCATACCCGTATTTCACCTGTCCCCATGACGTAATGCCGGGCTTGACCTTCTGCAGGTGCACATAGTGCGGGGCTTTCTGGGTGATCTTCCTGATGAAGTACTCCCTTTCGGGCCTGGGCCCCACCAGGGACATCTCTCCCTTCAGCACGTTGATAAAGTTGGGGATCTCGTCCAGCCGGTGCCTTCTCATGAACTGCCCGAACCTGGTCACACGCGGGTCATGCCGCGAGGAAAGCTCAGGACCGTTCTCCTCTGCATTGTTATACATGGACCTGAACTTATAGATCCTGAATTTCCTGCCGTACCTTCCCACCCGCTGCTGCTTGTAAAGAACGGGACCCGGTGAGGAAAGCTTCACCCCGATGATCAGGAAGAGGATCAACGGGAGGAGCAGGATGATCGTGACCGTGGAAACGGTGATGTCGAACACCTGCTTCAGATTCTGCTGCCAGGCAGGCATCAGCTCATGTGTGACCTCGAGCAGGGGGGTTCCGAAGATGGTGGTGCTTTTCACCTTCCCCGTCAGGATATCGGTCATGCTGGGGATGGCGCTGATCCGCACATCGAGCATGGACAACCGGTTGATGATGTCCCCGATCTCTTTGTGCTCGGAGGGCTCCAGGGCGATGATCACCTCTTCGGCACCCAGATCCCTCAGGATCGTTTCCATGTGATCGTACCCTCCCAGGTTTTCGATATAATCCGAAAGCTGATAATGCTCCTTGTGATGCACGTGGATGAAACCCAGAACCTCATGACCACTGGACTTTTTCTGTTCCTTAATGTCCAGGTACACATCCACTGCATTCTCATTGCTGCCGATCATCACCGTCCTGAACCCGATCTCCCTGTCATGAACCCTGTTGACGGTCCTCCCTGTAATGATCATCCTGGGGATCAGGGTAAAGGTGAAATGCAGCAGGAAGAGGGTGAAGAAAAGGCTGTAGTAATTGGTGTAATCCAGGATGGTGTCATCCAGGATCAGGATGAAGAATATCACCACCACCCCCAGCAGGCTGGTGAGAAAAGTGCGGAAGAAATCATCCAGCCTTGAGCGGCGAAATACATTGTTGTAGAACCCTGTGAAATAATAGAATACGATCCAGGCCAGGGGCAATCCAACAGCCCCGGTCCAGAACCGGGGGCCCAGGGTGATGGGCACATCCATTCCGAACACCTGGGGTTCGATCTGTACTTTCCTGAAGATGTAGAAAAGAATCCACGCCGCAGACGCAGCCAGGTAATCACACACGATATAGAGCAATCGCTGTTTCCTGTTGTTTTTCATTCAAGCAAGCGGCAGACCTCTTCATAGTATAACTACTGACCCTGCCGAATAATTGCATCAGGACCTGAAAAAAATACGGAGATATGTTAAAGAATATGGTTCCTTCCTGCCGATTGAGGCTCTTGCCTTGCTTTATCTTTATGCAAATCGATAAATACTGTTAATTTTAGCCTCACATTCGCACTTTCTTGGATAGCTACAGACATAAAGGGTTAAGAAAAAAGCTGATCGAGTCGATCCGGCAGAAAGGGATCCGGAACGAGGAAGTGCTTGAGGCAATGAACCGGGTGCCCCGCCATGTTTTCATGGACAGCGGTTTTATCAATTTTTCCTACACCGATAAGGCCTTTCCCATCGCCGCAGGCCAGACCATTTCCCAGCCCTATACGGTCGCTTTCCAGACCGAGTTGCTGGATGTTCAGAAGCACATGAAGGTGCTGGAGATCGGAACGGGCTCCGGCTACCAGACCGCGGTCCTGCTGGAACTGGGAGCCAGGGTCTATACCATTGAACGGCAGCGTGAACTGTTCCTGGGTGCACAAAAAATACTGGGGGATCTGAATTACAAGGCCAGGTTCTTTTTTGGCGACGGATACGAGGGATTACCGGCCTTTGCGCCTTTCGACAGGATCCTGATCACTGCCGCCGCACCGGAGATCCCGCAGAAACTGATGGAGCAGCTCGCAGTGGGCGGGATCATGGTGCTTCCGGAGGGAGACCGGTTCGGACAGAAAATGATCCGGGTGGTCCGTGACACGGAAGAAGAGCATACCCGTACCGAACACGGATATTTTTCTTTTGTTCCTTTACTGAGAGGTAAAAACCAGTAGCATGATCAGGATCCGCAGCATGACGTTCAATTCCTTCCAGGTGAATACATACATCGTGTGGGACGAAACCGGGGACTGCCTTGTGATTGATCCGGCGTTTTACACTCCCGAAGAGCGGGAACAATTCGAGGGCTTCCTCTCTGAAAACCGGCTGCGGATCACCGGGCAGATCAATACGCACTGTCACATTGACCACGTCCTCGGGGTAAACCATATCCGGTCCGGATACAGACAGCCCTTCCGGGCGCATGCCGCCGAGACCAGGCTGGCTGCCAGCGCCCCCCTGATGGGCGAGGTATTCGGGCTGAAAACGGAACCCCTTCCACCGATTGAAGCAACTGTTGCCGAAGGCGACCTAGTCGCTGCAGGGAAATACTTGCTGCAAACATTTCATGTTCCGGGACACTCGCCCGGAAGCCTGGCCTTCTATTCCCCCGAAGGGGCGTTCCTGATCTCGGGTGACGCATTATTCGCCGGTAGCATCGGGCGCACCGACCTTCCGGGAGGTAATTATGACCATCTCATCCGTTCCATCAGGGAAAAATTACTGGTGCTTCCAGAAGAGACTGTTGTCTACCCGGGTCACGGTCCGGCCACCACCATAGGAAAAGAGGTGCTGGAGAATCCCTTCCTGGGCATGGCTGAATAACATGATCCCGCACACCCCAATTCATTTTGTGTTTGACTATATTTGGGCCTCATACAAGACGTTCCCTTTTAGCCTGTAACGAACCAAGCAGATGAAACTGGACAATTTTAGCGAACGGCATATCGGTCCCCGGCAAGAAGAAATCGGGCAGATGCTTGAAAAAATCGGTGTCGGCTCCATGAAAGAACTCATCGAGAAAGCCCTTCCGCCGGAGATCCTGGAAGAAAAACCACTGGATCTTCCCGACGGCATGGATGAGCATGCCTACCTGGAGTAC
>DSDZ01000067.1 GCA_011048475.1 Bacteroides sp.
ATTTTGTAGTACTGCAGGTCGCTTTCCTCTGCCAGGATGAAATTCTCATCATCGAATTTCTGGTACAGCGCATAGATGCTGGAGAGGGATTTCATGTTTTCCACGATGAACCTGATGGTATACCGTTTCTGGTCCACCAGCGCCTGCCTGAAAGCGGTGCGGGCAAGGGCAAGCCTCGGGTCATCGGGACAGGAGACCGAGTCGGCCACCGTCACAAGGGAATCAATGGTGGTCCGTGTGTGGTGCAGATGTTCCACCAGTGACCGGATCTTTTCCGATTCGGGCGATCCCCCGACCCGGTAGCCCGTCCCGAATGTACCGCAGGTGGTGGTAACCGATATGCGGTCGCCCGGAAAAGGAAGCAGGTTGAGGATCTCCCCGTTGTCGTTCCGCAGCAGCATGAGATGGGGTTCATCGATCCTGGTGGTAAAGGTGAAGGACCCGTCCCTGCCGGTGAGGACCGTGTCAATGACCGTGGTGCGGCTTACATCCAGTCTTTCCAGGCTGATCTTCGTGCGTGCACCCTCCTCCACCACTCCGGTGATCGTCACCCTGTTCCTGTTGCAGGCAAAAAGTGCGATCAGCGGAATGAGAAATAACAGCGATCGATGCTTCATATGTTCAGTGTTCAAATATTGTGTTCAGCCGTTCCAGGAGCCGGTCCCCGAAAAGATCCGTTGCAATGATCCTGCCGTCTGGCCCGATCAGGACATTTGAGGGGATCCTGTCCACGCGGTAGAGCTCCGCAGCGGGCGACTCCCACCTGTTCAGATCGCTTACATGGTCCCAGTCCGCCCGGTCCTCTTCAATGGCACGAATCCAGACCTCCCTTTCGCTGTCCAGCGAAACCTGCAGGATCCTGAAGGGCTGCTGCCGGTAACGCGCATAGGCCCTATTGAGAATGGCATTCTCATCCCTGCTCGGTTTGCTCCACCCGGCCCAGAAACCCAGGAGTACATAGTTTCCCCTTAAATCCGACAGGGCCAGTTCCTCCCCGTTTGGCTGTGAAGATACAAAATCCGGTGCGATCTCTCCCTCCCGGAGCTTTTCAACCTGATTTTCGTGGATAAGCCGGCGGTCCGCCTCCTGGATCTGAGCATGCAGCAGCCCGACGGCTTCAAATCCGTCGTATCGTGACATCAGTGCCGAATCCACGAAACGGTAAACATCCAGGTGCGTTTCGGGGCTGAACACAGGAAGCCCGGGTCCGTAAAGATTATACAGTGCCACCAGGATGGCAAGCGATCCGGGGTGTTCGTAGATGAACCTTTCGGAGTAAGCGGTAAAATCTCCGGTGACGGAGTCAAACCGCTCATCCAGCAGGGCCCTGATCTCCGTGTAACCGGGTTCACCGGTCCGCTCACGGTTCTCCCTGGATATCTCACCCAGGGCATCCAGGGCTTTTTTATGTGCTGAAGCGAGCTCCGCAAGCAGTTCCGAGCCTTCCGAGCCTTTCACCCTGTAGGGATGATCGCTTCCGTAATTTCCAGTGACCTCCAGCCTCTCTCCCGGCTCGATCAGCAGCGTGATATAACCGGGACCTCCCACGTGAAGCGCATAAAAAGCCACCTCTTCGGCCGAAAAAGCGATCTGAAACGAACCCTTTTCATCGCACAACACCGTGTCGATTGCGGTGAGCTCCCTGGCGCCCATCCGGTCGAGCAGCACCGTTTTGTCCGCGCCATCCTCCAGGGTTCCATGGATTGTGACCGTATGGGCGGGATCACCACCCGCAGCCTCACCGTCACCGGCACCCCGGTTGCAGCCCGTTAGTGCAGCAAACAAAAGAGCAAAGATGATGTGGATCCTGAAGGCCGTCATAAGCTTGTTTGGTTATGCAAAAATAACAAGAATGGAAAATGTGATAAAATATTGTTAAATTGTAAAAAGGGCGGTAAATTCATACGAGACTATTTATTTAGTTATTAACGCCTTATATTCATCAATATTTTATTCGATGTGATCCTAAACAAATCGTGTTGCCAATGGGTTAATTGTATTAAATTTGCGGACCGAATTTACGTAATTTACCAATAAATTTTGTGCATCAATGAGCTACCTGAAATTTGAAAAGTCTGAACTGGTGAATCTGGAGTATTCGCTATCCAGGGAGATGATCAGGTCCAACCGTGCGGGATCCTATGCCTCCACCACGATCATCGGCTGTAATACCCGCAAATATCATGGTTTGCTTGTATGCCCGATGGAGAAACTGGACGGGGAGCACCACGTGCTGCTCTCCACCATTGATCCGACAATCATACAGCACGAAAAAGAATTCAACCTGGGCATTCACAAGTACGAGGGAGACCATTACCAGCCGAAAGGACACAAATATGTGCGCGATTTTGATGCCACCAGGGGATCCTACCTGGTTTACCGGGTGGGCGGGGTGGTGATGTCCAGGGAGATCCTGCTTGTATCCGAGGAAGAACAGGTGCTGATCAGATATGAGCTGATAGAAGCACACTCCCCCACCATACTGCGTCTGAAGCCTTTCCTGGCTTTTCGAAATTACCACCAGCTGAGCAGGTCGAACCTGGATGCAAATACACGCTACACGACCGTACGCAACGGGATCATGTCCAGGTTGTACCAGGGTTATCCGGGTCTGTACATGCAGTTTTCCAAGGAGGTCGAGTTCGTTTCGGTGCCTGACTGGTACTACAACATCGAATACATGGAAGAGCAGAAGAGGGGCTATCCGTTCAAGGAGGATCTGTATGTGCCGGGGTATTTTGAGATGCGTATCCGGAAAGGCGAATCCATCATCTTTTCAGCGGCCCTCGAGGAAGTGACCCCTTCGGGCCTCAAACGGAAGTTTGCCGGGGAGCTGGAACTGCGGATCCCCAAGACCAGTTACAAAAATTGCCTGATCAATGCGGCGCAGCAGTTCATCGTCCGGAAGGACCAGGCCACGGAGATCAAGGCGGGGTTTCCCTGGTTCGGGACCTGGGGGAGGGACACCTTCATGGCCCTGCCGGGCCTGACCATGACAACCGGGGATTTTGAGACCGCTCATGCCGTGATCGATACCATGGTAAAGCGGATGAAAGGCGGGCTGTTCCCCAATACGGTGATCAGGGGGAAACCTGCATTCAATGCGGTGGATGCACCCCTGTGGTTCATCTGGGCGCTCCAGCAGTTCCAGGATTATGATCCCGGACTGGATGTATGGGGC
>DSDZ01000262.1 GCA_011048475.1 Bacteroides sp.
CTGCAGACCTGGAGAAGGCCATGAATGGCTGTGATGCGGTACATATATCTGTCTCCGGAGTGGATGATGCATCAGCCACCAGGGTTATCCTGGATGCGGCGGCAAAGCACAGTATCAAACGGATCAGCATGGTCTCCGGTTGCACGGTTACCGAGGAAAACAGGTGGTTCGGCTTCATTGATCAAAAATTCAGGGCCGAGCAGATGATCATTCAGAGCGGGATTCCCTGGTTTATTTTCAGACCGACCTGGTTCTTCGAATCGCTTGCAATGATGGTCAGGGACGGCAAGGCCACGGTACTTGGGAAACAAACCGAATTATATCACTGGGTGGCAGCGGACGATTTCGGGAAGAAGGTTGCCAATGCTTACCTGAATGAGGGAAACCGCAGTGGAATTTACTACATTTATGGTCCGGAACGGTACGGGATGAAGGAGATGCTTGAAAAATACTGTGCGGAGTTCCATCCGGAAGTGAAGAAGGTCTCCGAAACGCCGATCCCGTTCCTCAGGCTCATCGCATTCATGACAGGTAACAGGCAATTGAAATTTGCCGCATCCCTTTTCTCCTATTTTGAAAAGGTGAAGGAACCGGAGGTTCCTGAAAAGGAGCTGGCCAGTCTGGGGGAAGCTGAAACTGATTTTAATTCCTGGGTCGAATCCAGAAAGAATTGATCATGCAGAAAGGATATACTTCAGAGCGGTTGGGTTTCAACAGAAAGATGGTCGCGGCATCCGCCTCTGTAACCGCCCGGAAGAATACATTTCATTCTGTTGCACAGGTGGACATCACGGAACCCCGACGGCTGATCAAGGCACATTTCGAGAAAACAGGCAAAAAACTTTCATTCACTGCCTACATTGTGTATTGCCTGGCACAGGTGGTCAAGCAGCACCCCCATCTCAATGCATTTATCCGGCGGAACAGGCTGATCACCCTGGAGGATGTGACCGTCAGCGTGCTCGTAGAACGTGAATTTGACGGTGAAAAGGTTCCTGAACCTGTAAGCATTCGGGCTGCCCAAAACCTGACTTACAGGCAGATCAGCCAGCAGATCAGGGATGCACAGAAAAATGTCTCCAAAGGCCTCGGGGAGGGTTCGGGAATGGGATGGATTCGGTTCATTCCCAAATTCCTGCTGAAGACATTTGTTCGAATTGCGGCCAGAAATATAAAGATGGCCATGCGGTACGGGGAGGTAGCAGTGACCGCAGTAGGCATGTTCAGCCGGGAGCCGGTCTGGTTCATCCCCCACGGAAGCGGAACGGTACTGATCACCGTGGGGAGTATTGAACAGAAAACCGTGTTCATAAATGACAGGCATGAAACCAGGGAATACCTCTGCCTGACCGGCTCCTTTGATCATGATATCGTGGATGGCGCCCCCGCAGCCAGGTTCATGAACCAGTTCCTGGAAACTGTCGGGAGCGGAAAATATCTGCAGATTGATCAGGAAACCTGAATATTGACTCTCAGCACTATTTACTTTGCCCCGGAATTTTACTAACTTATCCTGTTTTTCCCGACGAGAGACTTCAATGAAGAATGCGGCTATTCTTTGCATGATCATCATCCATTGTGCAACTGGATATTCTCAGGGACCCTGGGAACAATTATTCTTCGACGACTTCCAGTCAGGTCATGCAGATAACTGGAACCTGGAGGAGGGCTGGCAGGTACACCTGGAAACAGGAAACTACATGCTCAGAGGGGAGAATCACTCCTGGGCAAACTGCAATCTGGGGAGTGAATGGTATGATTACAGCTTTAAAACCAGCATAAAAATTCAACAGGGATCGGTCCATGTGAACTTCAGGTTGAGCGAGATAGGAAGGTATTTCCTGGAAATGAACCTGGAAGAGATCAGACTTACCAGGGATAGCCTGTGGGGCCAATACAGGGAACTGGACACCAGAGCTGTATCTATCACAGCAGATGTATGGCACCAGTTAGAGATCATTGTAAGCGAAAAAGCAATCCAGATCTATGTTGATGGTGTGCTGCAATTGCAGGTATGGGACGAAAACGCACTTACCTCCGGCACCATTGCATTTGAGTCACTTGAGGATGCGGTCGTATATATCGACAGCGTAATGGTGACCGGCCCGCCCCAGACAGAGCCGCCTGAAGGATATAACTGGTTCAAAACGGGAGGTCCGCCCGGCGGGCTGGGTTATGATATCAGGATCCATCCGGAAAACGACCAGATCATCTTTGTCACAGATAATCCCAGTGGTGTCAATATTAGCTATGACGGAGGAATCAACTGGGAACAGAGCAATACAGGAATCACAGCCCGAACCGGTGAATCACAGGAAGATATTCCTGTTTTTTCCCTGACCATTGATCCAGGCAATCCTGACCGGGTGTGGTGCGGAACGCAGAATACAAAAGGTATTTTCAGATCTGATGATTGCGGAGAGACATGGATTCGGATGGACAATGGGGTGATTGAGGGGATCGAAATTTCGTTCCGGGGCTTTGCCATACATCCCGAGAATTCAAATATTGTCCTGGCTGCGGCTGAGATAGCAACAGTTGAGCAGGGGATCACGTTCAACAAAATAAAAGGGAAGATTTACAAATCTGTGAATGGAGGCGAGAGCTGGTATCCGGTCTGGGAGGGGGATAATCTTGCAAGGGTGTTGCTGTATGATTACATACATCCTGATACCGTGTACTGTTCAACCGGGATTTTTGACAGGGAAGCATACAACAGCGATGAAAAACTGAACCTGCCTGGCGGAGAGGGCATACTTAGATCGGTGGACGGGGGAGAAAGCTGGGTTGCCATCAACAACGGCATTGACAATCTGTATACGGGTTTCCTCGAGATACACCCGGCGAATCCCCGGATTCTGTATGCAGCTTCGGGAAATCATGCCTATGGCATGCCAGCCGGAGGTATCTATAAAACAACGGATGGTGGGCAGCAATGGACCAAAATACTGGATGGGGATTGTTTTACAGCTGTTGCTGTCAGCAGATCCAGGCCAGAACTTGTTTATGCTTTTAGTGAGTCGGGCTGTTACAAAAGTGTGGACGGAGGAAATATCTGGACCAGGCATCTGCGGGAAGGAGATAATTCATGGGGTCCACCCGGAATCAGACCGGGGATACCCATCAGTGCGGCGGTGGATTCAACAGACGAAAACAAGGTATTCGTGAATAACTATA
>DSDZ01000038.1 GCA_011048475.1 Bacteroides sp.
ATCCATTATTTAGACCCGTTCTGTTTTCGCTCCATATGTTTAAAAAAATAGCAAGTAGTGGATAAAAGGGGTATACCCTCCCTTTTAAAAGGCTAACTTTGTCAAATGAATTGATTTGAAAACAATCACTTAACCTGAAGAAATGGCAAAAAATCCCAGGGTAATCGAACTGGACGAAGTGGTGGTGAAGTTCGCGGGTGATTCCGGTGACGGCATGCAGCTGACCGGTACGCAGTTTTCCGACACCTCTGCGTTTGTAGGGAACGATCTTTCTACGTTCCCGGACTATCCGGCCGAGATCAGGGCCCCGCAGGGGACCATCGCGGGGGTGTCCGGGTTCCAGGTGCACATCGGCCACAAGGAGGTTTCCACACCGGGCGACCAGGCGGATGTGCTGGTGGCCATGAACCCTGCTGCCCTGAAGGCGAACATGAAGTGGGTGAAGAACGGTGCGACCCTGATCATTGACATTGACAATTTCGATAACAAGCATTATAAAAAGGCCGGCTACGAGGAGGACCCCCTCCATGACGGGTCCCTCGAGGGATACAACGTGGTGAAGGCTCCCATTACAAATCTCTCCAGGAATGTGGCCATGAAGCACGGGCTGGATACCAGGACGGCGGACAAGACCAAGAACCAGTTTGTGGCCGGGATCCTGTACTGGCTCTTTAACCGGGATCTGAAGATCGGGGAGGATTTCCTGCGCGAAAAGTTTAAATCAAAACCGCTCCTGGTTGAAGCCAACATTGCCGTTCTCTACTCGGGGTATCAATATGCGGAAACCATTGAAGCGCTGACCACCAGGTTCCAGGTGGACCCGATGAAGGGGAAGGAAGGGCTTTTCCGCAACATTACGGGCAACACGGCGTTATCGTGGGGTTTGCTCGCCGCGGCTGAAAGGGCGGGACTGGAACTCTTCCTGGGATCCTATCCCATTACCCCGGCATCGGAGATCCTGCAGGAAATTTCCAACCGGAAGCACCTGGGAGCGGTGGCTTTCCAGGCGGAGGACGAGATTGCCGGGATCTGCAGTGCCATCGGGGCATCCTTTGCCGGGAAGCTGGGAGTGACCAGCACATCGGGACCGGGACTGGCGCTTAAGAGCGAGGCCATCGGTCTGGCCGTGATCACCGAACTGCCCCTGGTGGTGGTGGATGTGCAGCGGGCGGGTCCTTCTACGGGGATGCCCACCAAGACAGAGCAGGCCGACCTGATGCAGGCGCTTTACGGGCGCAGCGGCGAATCACCATGCATTGTGATCGCGGCCAGCACGCCGGCCAACTGCTTTGACTATGCGTATGAAGCCACCAGGCTTGCCGTGGAGCACATGACACCTGTGATCCTCCTCTCGGACGCCAACCTGGCCAACGGGTCGGAGCTGTGGCAGCTGCCCGAGGTGGACAAGATGCCGGAGATCGTCCCTCCCAGGGCGCAGGACAACGATCCGAATTACTATCCCTATCACCGGGATCCCAAAAGGCTGAACCGTTACTGGGCCATTCCGGGACAGCCCGGTCTGAGGCACCGGGTGGGGGGACTGGAAAAGATGGATGTGACCGGGGAGGTGTCCAACGATCCCATGAACCACCAGATCATGGTGGAGCAGCGTGCGCTGAAGGTGCAGAAGGTGGAGGAGTTCATCCCGG
Source organism: Bacteroides sp. (assembly GCA_011048475.1). GTDB lineage: Bacteria > Bacteroidota > Bacteroidia > Bacteroidales. The sequence goes on from DSDZ01000038.1 coordinate 1,650, forward strand.
AACAGAAGGTGATCGGTCCGGACGAGGGCGATCTGCTCGTGGTGGGGTGGGGAGGGACCTACGGGGCGCTGATCAGTGCGGTGAAGGATCTTCAGGAAGAGGGGAAGAGCATTGCGCTGGCACAGTTCAATTATATCAATCCCCTTCCGCGGAATACCGGGGAGATCCTGTCGCGTTACAAAAAGATCCTGGTTTGTGAGCTGAACATGGGACAGTTCGCCGCTTACCTTAGGTCTAAATATCCCGGTTACCAGTACCTGCAGTACAATAAGGTACAGGGACTGCCCTTTTTTATATCCGAACTGAATATCGCTTTCAACGACGTTTTGAAATCCATTTGAACGGCACAGGAGCCATCTGGAAAAAAGAAAAGATCATGGCAACATACGAACCAGCAAGCGTGGTAACAAAAGAAGATTATAAGGGAGACGGACCAGTGAAATGGTGTGCCGGATGCGGGGCGCATGGTGTCCTGTCAGCCATCATGAATGTGCTTCCGGAAACGGGGGTCCCCAAGGAAAAGGTGGTCTTCGTATCGGGGATCGGCTGTTCGTCCCGGTTCCCCTATTACATCAATACATACGGATTTCACAGCCTGCACGGACGGGCCAGTGCCATTGCATCGGGGATCAAGGCGGCCAATCCGGACCTGAGCGTGTGGATCGTGACGGGGGACGGGGATTCCATGGCCATCGGGGGGAACCATTTCATCCACCTGATCCGGCGCAATATCGATGTGACCGTCCTGCTGTTCAACAACAAGATATACGGACTGACCAAAGGGCAGTATTCACCCACAACGCCCAAGGGGAGCATCACCAAGACTTCCCCGGACGGGACCATTGAAAACGCGTTCAAGCCGGGAGAACTCACCATGGGTGCCCAGGGCACTTTCTTCGCCCGGGTGGTGGACACCGATCCGAAAATGATGCGGGATGTCTTTATTGCCGCGGCCAATCACCGGGGGACCTCGGTGGTGGAGATCCTGCTCAACTGCGTGATCTTTGCCAACGAAGTGCACAGGGACATCACCGGGAAGGATGTGCGGGACGATCACCAGCTCTACCTGGAGCACGGCAAGCCGATGATCTTCGGGAAGGAGCGGAACAAGGGGTTGAGGTTCCGGAACAACAAAATGGAGGTGGTAACCATCGGGGAGAACGGGGTGACCGAGCAGGATTTGATCGTCCACAATGCCCACGATGAGGACGACACAAACCACTACCGCCTGGTGCGGATGACCCTGCCCGATTTCCCCGTGGCCATGGGCGTGGTGCGCAGCGTGGAATCCACCGCCTACGAAACCGCATTGTACCGGCAGGTGGACGCTGCAAAGAAGAAGACAAAAATCCATACCGTGAACGATCTGATCCACAGCGGGAATGTGTTCGAGTCTAAAGGTTAGAGGATTAGGGAGTTCAGATCTCATCCGGCAAAGATGAAATAAATACGTGAGCGCAATCCCCGCTGCTTGCGGCGGGGTAAGCGAACACCTTTAATTC
>DSDZ01000363.1 GCA_011048475.1 Bacteroides sp.
CCCCAGTTCCACGGAATGGGCAGCTGGATGGAGGACAGTACCTTCCGGGAACTGGCCCTTCAGGGGATCTCCCTGGGACAGGAGCATATCCTCAAACTCAAGGAACTGTGTGACAGCAAGGGCATCAGGCTCATCCTTTCCGTGCACCCCTGGCATCCCCAGATCAGGAAGGGGAATATCACAGATGAATATGTGGACCTGTGGGAGTCTTTCGCGCAGGCAAGCGGGATTTCCTTCATCAACCTTTATCCCCTGTTCATCAATGGAGAAAACCCGGAGGTGGTCATCAAAAAATACTTCATCTCCGGGGACAACCACTGGAACGAATTCGGACATGAAAAAGTGGCCGCCCGTCTGGAATCCTGCTTCCTGAGCGGAGATTAGAATATCATTCCGGCACCGTCGCACCAGCTTTCAACGAAGAACGAGGGTGTCTCATAAGGGGTACCCTTCTCTTATTTACTGAGGGATACTTTCTCGTAACGTGCTAATTTGCTGCGCAAAAGATGCCAGGTTACTTCAAAAGCATCCCTCAGATAAGGCAGAAATGGGACTTATGATACACCCTCGCTCCGGAATCACTATGAAGAGAAATTACCCTTGCCTACTGATTGGGGACAACCGTGATATCGACCGACTGTACATCCTGTTCCATTGTCTCCCCCCAGTTGCCATAGCTGGTGGCCACCAGGGTAAAGGTATAGCTTCCCGCTGCATTGTATATCAGATTGAAAGAATCCGTTCCCACTTCCAGCGATGTGCCATACCCGGTGCCAAAGGTGTTTGCTTCCTTGTCTCCTTTGAAATAGGTCAGAAAATCACCGGTGGCGTCCCCGGTGTAAAAAGTAACGGCTTTCCCGACCATGGCAGTGTGATCGGTCAGGTTGGTGGTGAATGCTGCCGAGACGGGTCTGGGTTCCTCCTTGTTGCAACCCGCTGCCAGGATCATCAGGGCAAATGCCGCCAGAATAAAATAGCTACTTTTCATGTCTTCAGCTTTAAGGTTTACCATCCGGGATTCTGTTTCAGCGCCCCGTTGTTCACATTGATTTCGCTCACCGGAATGGGGTAGTACTCATGTTTTCCTACGATGAAAATACCTTCTCCGAGGATTTCTTCCCAGTTGATTCCCCATGCGGGATCGAAACTCCACCGCACCAGATCGTTCCATCGGTGACACTCGAATGCCAGCTCAATGTCCCGTTCGTGCATGATGGCCTCCCGGGTCAGTGCGGGTGCCGATGGCATATCCACCCTTGCCCTAACCTGGTTCAGGGCAGCGAGTCCGGTCCCGTCATCTCCCAGCAGGAACATTACCTCCGCGTACATCAGCAGCACATCGGCGTACCTGATCACCCGCCTGTTGGTGGGATCATTGTTGGGGGAGGCTGTCCCCGGAACATCGTATACCGGGAAATAGTACTTCTTCATCCCGAAGGCCACAGAGGGTTGGTCCGGATAATTAAGGCCCCTGGAAGAGGCGATCCTTTTTGTATTGATAAAGGGATTGAATTGCTTATAGTAAGCGTTATCCGGATCAATATGCATCGTATCGCCCGTAATATAGCAGGAAGCGTAGGCCCTGGGATCGCGGTCAAAGCCCCCCGGCACCCCCACGGTGTCGCAGGCATAGAACCAGTCGGGATGCACTTCATGGTTCTTGTAGCTGTTACTGTGCGGGGAGAAGTACTGGGTATTCAGTGAACCGCTCCACTGCCAGCCCGGGAGCCATCCCGGCTGGATCAGCACATCGGAGTACTGTACCTCCCAGACCGATTCGATGTTGTTCTCCGAATCGTACAGGTTGTTCTCCGAAGGAAGGTCCACAAAAGATGTGTTGGACAGCAGGGCCATCAGGTAGTCCTTCCTTGTTTTCGGCGCGAGCACTTCCACAAGGGCATACTCTCCGCCATTCATTACATCCAGGAATGCATCCCTGGCCGTTTCCAGATCCTCCCTCGCCTCATCGCTCCCTTCGGTCCCGTTCTGTACATGGTAATGGTAGTACTTGTAGAGCATGGCCTTGCCCAGGAGCGCGCTGGCACCCCCTGTGGTCACCCTTCCCAGATCTTCCGGGGAGTACTCCGATTTTCCGGGAAGGTTGGGGATGGCAAATTCAAGGTCTGTCTCGAGCTGGTCCCAGAACTGGATGGGATCGCCGTTCGAATAATTCTCTTCGAAGTTGACCGGGACACTGTTCTCATCGTAGTAGACGGGTGAATGGTAAAAAGTGACCAGGTAGAAATAGTACATGGCCCGAAGCGCCCTTGCCTGGGCTTCATACAGTGTCCTGGTTTCCTGGGTGAAACCCGTTATCTCGGGAACTTCATTCAGTTTGCGTACCAGCTGGCTGGTCCGGTACAGGCCGAAATACATGGCCTGCCATGTCTGGCTGTTTTCACCGCTTCCGGCGTTCATGACCGCCAGGTAATCCCGGTTTGTGGTTTCGAACAGGACCCTGTCCTCCCAGGTACCGTTATTCAGATGGAACTGGAGCCCGTACATCCCTCTGTCGGCCAGCGCACTATAGCAGGAATTCAATGCCAGCAAAAAGTCGTTCTGGGTTGCGTAAAAACTTCCATCCGTCAGGGCGTTTTTGTTTTCCACTTCCAGAAAATCCTCACCGCATCCTGCACTGATGACCAGGGAGGCCAGGATCAGGTATTTGACGATTAAGTTTTTCATAACATTATCTTTTAGATTCATTTCCGTTAGAATTGCACCTGGATGCCTGCAGTCAGGATCCTGGGCAGCGGATAACTCCCCCCGTCCGTACCGATGCTCATGGGAGCACCGGAGGTGGGTGATTCCGGATCACGGCCCTGGTACCTGGTGATCGTGTAGAGGTTCACCCCGCTCAGATAGACCCGGGCACTGGTCATCCCGATACCCTGCGCCACCCGGGAGGGAAGTGCATATCCCAGCTGGATATCCTTCAGCCTGAGGAAAGAGGCATCCTCCATCCACCAGGTGGATATCCTGTCGTTCAGATTTCCGTTGTTGATATCCGCCCTTACAAACTCCGTGGAGGGACGGTCGGGCCGGTAATAATTCTGTGCAAATTCCAGCGATTTGTTGTGGTCCAGGTCCTGGCTCCAGAAACATTCGATCCCCGCGCGCTGGGAGTTGAATAC
>DSDZ01000124.1 GCA_011048475.1 Bacteroides sp.
CATCTTCAGGGAATCGGACAGCCTCCATTTCCTGCTCTCAGGGGCCATCACGGCAGGGATCGGGGCGGCAGCCTATTTTGCCACCAGGAAATCCGACCTTGTGCCCAACCGCCGCGACGGTTATGTGATCGTCACGGGAAGCTGGTTTCTGTTCTCCCTTTTCGGAAGCCTTCCGTTCCTTTTCACCGGTTCGATCCCCGGATTTACGGACGCCTTTTTTGAGACCATCTCGGGCTTTACGACCACAGGGGCATCCGTGCTCAACAATATCGAAGGACTCTCCCACGGGATCCTTTTCTGGAGGAGTATCATCCAGTGGCTCGGGGGCATGGGGATCATCCTGCTGACCCTGATCATCCTGCCATTCCTGGGAATCGGGGGGATGCAGCTGTTTGCCGCGGAGGTGCCGAGCCCCACCCCTGACAAGCTGCACTCCCATGTGAGGGATACGGCCAAACGGCTCTGGATGATCTATGCAATCTTTACCCTCAGTGAAGCGCTGCTGCTCTGGGCGGGGGATATGGAACTGTTTGATGCCGTTTGCCATTCTTTTACCACCATGGCCACAGGGGGATATTCCACCAAACAGGCAAGCATTGCATACTGGGATTCACCCTACATCCATTATGTCATCACGTTTTTCATGTTCCTGGCGGGCACCAATTTCACCCTCTCCTATTTTGCCATCCACGGCCGCTTCAGGAAACTCTGGTCCAACGAAGAATTCAAATGGTACCTGGGATTCATCGCCGGGTTCACCCTGCTGGTGACCGTGGGGCTGATCCTCAGGCGGGGGGGAAACCTTGAGGCATCCTTCAGGGACTCACTCTTCCAGGTGGTTTCCATCCTGACCACCACCGGATATGCCACATCCGATTACCTGACATGGACCCCGGCCCTGGTGGTGATCATCTTTATCATCATGTTTTTCGGAGGTTCGGCAGGCTCCACGGGAGGAGGTCCCAAGATCATCCGCATCGTCATCCTGCTGAAGAACAGCACCCAGGAACTGAAACGGATGATCCATCCCAATGCGGTCATTCCGGTGAGGCTGAACAGGATGGCGGTGGGGGAGGGAGTGGTGACCAACGTACTGGCATTCCTCGCGTTTTATGCGGTGACCGTGGTGATCTCCATCGCGGTGATGTCGGCACTGGGATGTGACCTGGATACCGCACTGGGTTCAGTGGCAGCTACCCTCGGGAACATCGGTCCGGGTATCGGAGCGGTGGGACCGAGCCTGAATTATGCGGAGATCCATGTGGCGGGTAAATGGTTCCTCTCCTTTCTGATGCTGGTGGGCAGGCTGGAACTGTTTACCGTGCTGGTGCTCTTCTCCCCGGTGTTCTGGAGGAAATAGCCCGGCCATCACGGACCAGCCACGCCCTGTAAAAGGTTGCCTTACGCCCTGTATTCCGCGGGAACTTTCCCGAAGGTCTCCCTGATCCAGAGATGGAATTTGTGCATGCCCTTCCCGTAAAACATCATGGGGCAGAAGCCGTACACCACATCGATCCCGTTCTCTTTGCAGACCCGGATGGCATCTTCTGACACGGCACCCCTGCCCATGCTCCTGTGCATCCAGATCCTGCGAACGGGCGTGCCAACGCACTGGTCGACGATCTCATCCGTGACGGAGGGTGGGACCACCAGGATCAGGTTTTCAACCCCGGCCGGCAGATCTTTCACCGAGCCCAGGCAGGGAGTCCCGTCGATTTCCGTGCACCGCGGATTGACCGGATAAACCGTGTACCCCAGCTTGACAAACTCCTGCATCAGGGATTTGCCGAAGTTGGTATCTTTGCTGGAAGCGCCGGCGATGGCGACCTGTTTGCCATCCAAAAATTCCTGTATCACCTGTTTCATTTGATCAGCATTTGGTTTGTATGCAGGTTATTCATTGCTGTAATCAAGCACCCCCAGTCCTTCCCTCACCACCACCGGTTCCTCCCCGGTGCAGTCGACCACCGTGGAGGGGATCATTCCCCCGTAGCCTCCGTCAATCACCGCATCCACAAGGTACCCGTATTCCCCGTAAATAAGCTCCGGATCGGTGGGATATTCCAGGATCCGGTCATCCTCCTTCAGCGAGGTGGTCAGGATGGGATGACCCAGCTGGCGGACGATCTCCAGGATGATCTGGTTGTCCGGGATGCGGATCCCCACGGTTTTCCGGTGCTGCTTGATGGTTCTGGGTACCTGGCCGGATGCGTTCAGGATGAATGTGAACGGACCGGGAAGACAGGACTTCATCAGCTTGAAGGTGCTGTTGTCCACCTGTCTGGCAAAATCGGACAGGTGGCTTAAATCGGAACAGATAAACGAGAACCTGGCCTTTTCCGGTCTGATCCCCTTGATGCGGGCAATCCGTTCCACAGCCCTGGCTTTGAAAATATTGCACCCCATCCCGTAGACCGTATCGGTGGGATAGATGATCACACCTCCCTCTTCGAGCAGCTGCACGATTTTCTGGATCTGCCTGGGATCCGGATTTTGTTCGTATAACTTTATGAACATATCTTTGTAATCGTCCGCGCAAACACCCCATCCGCGCCGGGTCAAAATTAATGCAAAAATATTGAACCGATGCATGTGCCCACCATTCGCAGGGAGATATACACTCTCCGTCCATGGGAGCCGGAGGATGCCGGATCACTGACAAGCCATGCCAACAACCCGAGGATTGCCAGGAACCTCAGGGACGGCTTCCCATATCCCTATACCCTGAAGGATGTCCGGCAGTGGCTCGAGATGGTGAAGGAAAACAAGTCTGACCTGATCCTTGCCATCGAAGTGGAGGGTGAGGCGGCCGGAGGGATCGGACTGCATGGTATGAAGGACGTGTACCGGTACAATGCGGAGCTGGGATACTGGCTCTCGGAAAAGTTCTGGGGAAGGGGGATCATCTCCGATGCCGTCGGGGTGCTGGTGAACCATGCATTTACCCATACCAGGTGGCTGCGGATCTATGCCGCCATCTATGACTACAACACCCCCTCGATGCGGGTGCTCGAAAAAAACGGTTTTACCCGGGAGGCCATTCACAGGAAGGCGGTGATGAAGGAAGGAAAGCTGCTCGACGAGCACCTCTATTCCCTGCTCAGGGAAAACTGGGCCGGGCTGAGGG
>DSDZ01000287.1 GCA_011048475.1 Bacteroides sp.
CCCTGAAGGAACTCCTGAGATCATGGAAAGTCCCAGTGGTGGGCACCTTTATACAGATCGCCATCACCGTGGGTATCATTTTCCTGCTGGGCAGGCTGTTCGACTGGGAATTCATCAGGGTCCTCCTGATCGGCTTTGTGATCAGCATCAGCAGCACCGCGGTGGTCATCAAGCTGCTCAATGAAACGAAACAACAGGACACCCATGTGGGGAGGAATGTGATCGGGGTGTTGCTCGTCCAGGACATTGCACTGGTCCCGATGATCATCCTCATTGATCTGATGCAGGGGAAGGACATGCCGGCAAAGGACCTGGTGCTTCAGCTGGCGGGAGGGGCATTGTTTGTCTTCATGGTGATCTTTCTCCTGCGAAAAAGAGAAATTCACCTGCCTTTTCTGCGTTATTTCCAGGATCATAAGGAATTGCAGATATTCGCCGCCCTGGCCGTCTGTTTCGGGATGGTCATGGCCACCGAATTCTTCAGATTGTCCCCTTACCTGGGAGCTTTTCTTGCAGGCATCTACGTAAGGGCAACCAGGGAAACGGACTGGATCCACATTACCCTGGAACCTTTCTACATCTTTTTTGTGGCCATCTTCTTTGTGTCGGTTGGAATGATGCTTGATCTCAATTTTGTGCTGGAGAACTGGCCGGTGATCCTGTTCCTGGTGGGGCTTGTATTTTTTTTCAATACGGCGATCAACACGAGCATGATGCGCATGCTGGGTGAACCATGGAGGGAAAGTCTCCTGGGGGGTGCCATGCTGGCACAGGTGGGCGAGTTCAGTTTTGTGATCCTGGCAGTGGGTGAAAAGGGTGGCATTGTCACAGAATTCACCTACCAGACCATCCTTGCGCTGATCACACTCACCCTGGTCCTGAGCCCGGGCTGGATCAGCATCTTCAGAAGACTGACCGCCCTCAGGTAAGCGACCTTCAATAAGCCCGGTGAGGGAACTTATAGGAGAGGGTCAGGTTGACCTTTGTATAGGGATCGCCCTGCAGGTTCAGATCCAGGTTGTTCCATATGGAAGAAGAAGTCCTGTTGTAAACGATCTGCCAGGGATCTGTCAGGCTGCCGATCAGCGCTCCGACCCCGGCAAATCCGGCAGCCCAGATCAGGGATCCTCCCAGCAGTGTACCCGCACTGTAGGTCTCCCCGCTGATCTCGTTGGGCTTGCCCGCCTGGGTGGCCGTGGTGATCAGGCCGATGGCCAGGCATCCGCCTCCGCAGCCAAGGGCCCATTTCAAAGCTTTTCCTTCCTTGGCCTGTACGATGTTCACATCGGTAAGCGAATAGGTTTTCTGCATGCTGCCGCCGGTAAAGGTCAGTGCTCCTTCGGAGATAACTCCGTTCTTTCCCTTGTGTACCTGACCGTCCCTGAGGGTAACCTGCACACGTTTATAGTCCTGGGCATAGGATGCATGGACGACTAATAAAGCGAGGAAAATGAAAACAGATTTTTTGATCATTGATTTAGTTTTAGGGATGAGTACGATCAAATTTATGAATTTTGCATTGAATATCAAGTTTTTCAGTGAGTATACATCCGTCGATTCCATTCAGTTGACATCTTTTCGATGGGCATTCATCAAAAATACCAATGCATCGGATTGACTGATCTCCTGATGAGTATACCCGGTGCAGACTCAGTTGCCGGGGGGATCATGGTATTTTCCCTCACCCGTGATCACCGGATAATCATCCTTTCCCACAAAAGGATGACACCTTGACAACCGGTCAAATCCATCCAGCAGACCCGTCAATACGCCCCTTTTATCAATGGCTTCGATGGCATAATTCGAGCAGGACGGATGGAACACGCATGCATCCACATCCTGGGAGGACAGGAACTCCTTGTATCCCAGGTAGGCGAGTTTGAACAGGATCTTCGGCTCTGAATCAGCGGAGCGGAGATGAACGGGGTAGAATCTCTCCTGCGAGTCAGCTTCGAACAGCTGACAGAATGATTCGCCCTCGGGCAGTATCTGACACAGGTCAAGGAAATAATCGTACCGGTTGTTCTCTCTCCTGCTTTCGGCCAGTGCCTTTGCATGCATGATCCCTCCCAGATAATACCGCTGGATGAACGGGACGGTCACATACGGGAAGGTCAGAACACCTGAGGTTCCGGTATAAACCAGGCTGCCGAGCAGGATCATTGAATTCAATCCCTCTTTGACATCCCCGGCATATACCTGTCCCGCTCCGGGCAGTACGATACTCAGGATCATCGCCAGGGCCGGGGATGGCCTGCTCAACAACCGGGTTTGCTCATAACATGCGTACAGTCGGGAGATTCGCAACGTATCAGTGGCCGGGATGCACTTCAGGAAATGGTCCCGCATCGCATCGAACTGTCCCGTTCCAAAGCAACAGATCCCCTGGTAGAGGTGCCTTCTGCCCTGAAAATCACGGCCTGTATTTGCCTCAAGTTCATTCAATCGCAGGAGCGCCACACCAAACTGGTCCTCCATCATGTAGCAGCGTATCTTTTGTAGTTCAAGGTATGTGCGCTGCTGACGGGAGGTGGTGTAACACTTCGCTGAATCGTAATAATCACGTGCCAGATGAAAGTTCTCCATGGCGATGTGGCAGGCAGCGATTTTTTCACCCAACATGGATTTGAGCGTGTGTTTTGAAAAGAAGAAAGTTCTTTGATATTCATGCAGCGCTTTTTCGTATTGACGGGCATGGAAAAGGGAATCCCCGAAACCGATCGCAGATTCAATGCCGGTGGACTTCAATTCCACAGTGCTGAGAAACTGGGAAAAGAAGAAAAGGAGTACAGGATATTTAAGGTGCATGTTGATTGTTATCCTTTGATCACCGCCAGGGGTGTCAGTTCGACCAGAACCTTCACCAGGTCCCTCTGGTGATCCATCACCTGACCGATATCCCGGTAGGCGCCCGCGGCTTCATCCAGGTCCCTGACGGTCCTGACTGCGTGAATGATGCCTTTCTTTTCCAGCTTTTCAATTTCCTCCTTCAATGAAAGGCTTCTCCTTGCCTGGTTGCGTCCCATGATGCGGCCTGCCCCGTGGGAACTTGAACAGAAACTTTCAGGATTTCCGAGTCCTTCCACAATATATGAGTTGCTCCCCTGTGATCCGGGA
>DSDZ01000422.1 GCA_011048475.1 Bacteroides sp.
GTACGAACAGAGTCAGAATAAAAAAAGAGTGGTGATCGGAGGGAGTCATGGGAAGACGACCATCACCGCCATGGTCATGCATGTCCTGAATGATCAGAAAATGGATTTCGATTACCTGGTCGGATCCGGCATCGAAGGCTTTGAGACCATGGTCAAAATCACCGAGGAGGCCCCCCTGATCATCATCGAAGGAGATGAATACCTTTCCTCCGCCATTGATCCCCGGCCCAAATTTCACCTGTACTATCCCCATGTGGTCCTGCTTTCAGGGATCGCGTGGGACCACATGAATGTGTTTCCCACCTTCGAGGAATACAAAAAGCAGTTTCGCAGATTTCTGGAAGTCATCACCGGTGGCGGCAAGGTGTTTTACTATGATGCGGATCCCGTTCTGGCAGAGGTCATTGACACCAGTCACTGGTGCCTTCTGAAGATCCCTTATCATGAGCATCCCTACAGGGTCGACGATGGAAGGTTTGTGCTGAAAACCAGATACGGCGAGGTGCCGCTTGCCCTGTTCGGTAAACACAACATGCAGAATATCCAGGGTGCACGGCTCATATGCAATGACCTGGGAGTGGAGGACCATGATTTTTATGATTCGATCCAGACATTCAAGGGAGCTGCACGACGGCAGCAGCTACTTGCCAACGGAAACGACCGGTCGGTTTACCTGGACTTTGCCCATGCTCCGTCCAAGGTAAAGGCCACTGTGGGTGCCTTCAGGGAAATGTTCGGTCAGCAGCAGCTGGTGGCCTGCCTGGAGCTGCATACATACAGCAGCCTTAACAAAGAATTCATCCCCCAGTACAGGGGGACCCTGGACGAAGCGGACCTGGCCATGGTATACTTCAATCCTGCGGTTGTAAAACACAAAAAACTTCCTCCCCTCACCCCGGAAGAGGTGAAAACACAATTCGGAAGAAACGACCTCCTCGTTTACAATGATGCCGCAAAGCTGGAGCGGGATCTGAAAGCCCTCGGGGAGAAGGTCTGCGTACTCCTGATCATGACTTCCGGCAACTTCTCCGGAATCGATCTGAAAAAACTCGCACTGGAGGTGGTCGGGAAATAGCCGGAATCTGGGTCATCGGGAGCTGCACAAAAAAAATGCATGCTTCTGTGATAAAATATTTTGTAAATCTCATTTTAGGAATTATTTTTGCACTCCGATTTATGCCCTTCGGGGTGTGTTCTGAAAAATACGGTCCGTTCGTCTAGGGGTTAGGACGCCAGGTTTTCATCCTGGTAACAGGGGTTCGATTCCCCTACGGACTGCTAACAATTAATATCAACCTCTTAACCCTTAGTGAGTTAAGAGGTTTTGATTTTTATAAGGTGCTGCCATAGGTGTGGTTTTCAATTATATTTAGGTGCCTTTGAAAGTAATCGGCCGGGGTGCCTTGCACAATTTGCCTAATGGATTTCTAAACACACCTCCTCCAGGAATCATAATGATTTGTTGAATGTGTCTGTCACAATATTAATTCAAAACACCACCCAACGTTCGCCCACAAGTTCTATCACTTCAATAAACAGGCTATCGAAGTATATCTCCTCAGGATTGATTATATCATCAGAATCTTTACGCATGATCTCCTGAAGCAGCTTCTTGAATTTATCGAGGTCGTCCATGATACTGTTTGAGGCAATTACGAAAGTCATATATAATTGGTTCTACATTAAATGAAACAGAAGGTCTCCTGAAGGTATTGCGACACAGCCTCTTATTATGCTGGGTGATACTTTGGTTTCCCTGAGAGGAGATCGTCCAAATTGAGGACACCTTCAAGGCACATTTCTAGTTTTTTACTGCATCCCTGTGAAGTGTAAGAATATCATAAAATGCAAGTTCTTCTTCTGATAGTCCAAGTTCCTTCTTTCGTTGGTCCTCATCCTGTAATTCCTTTGCCCTCGCTTTGGCAACAATCTTTTCGGTTCTCTGGTCTTTCTCAACCAGCTCATGGTAGGCATGTCCGGATGCCTTGGTTTTCAGTTCACTGATTTCTGCCATTACCCATACCTGGTCAGGGAATTCCCTGTTCACCAAGGAGCGGATCGCTTTGTAAAGTTCTGACAGTTATATGGAAGCACTTGCCTTTGCGCTCATTATTTCTTTAGAAATCTAACGGCGTATGAATGACTGACTGTGATAATCTTTGCTATATATATACCGGGTGTGATTCCGGGATCAACAGTTATCATCTGCTTTCCGTCGGCTTCAAAAGTTTCCGGAAAGGATATTCTTTGAAGCACTTTTCCTGACATATCTATGATCTCAAATCCAATGAGGAGGTCATCATCATCAAGGATTACACCTATTATATCTTCAACAGGATTCGGGAAGGAACGGATCTCTCCGTTCTCCGGTTCAGACTGGGTACTGGTTAAAAATTTTATAGCTACGTCCATGTTGGGTATGCCATATCCCATTGTATCGTTGGGATAGGGATAGTTGCTTGATGCACGTTCAAGGATCTTAATTATCTCCTGGTTTGTCTTATCCGGGAAACGCTGCCACAGGCATGTGGCAAGCCCGGTCATTATAGGAGCCGAAAAGGAGGTTCCTCCGCGTGCGGTAATCTCGCCATTAGACTTTTGAATGTAGACCCTTCGGCCTTGGGCCATCACGTTTGGTTTAACACGGTCATCAGCGGTTGGTCCCTGTGAACTGAAGGATACATATGCTCCTTCACTGTCTACTGCGCCCACTGTCAAAACACTATCTCCATCTGCAGGGGCAGTAATAATTCTCCATGGTTCATCTCCCGAGTTGCCTGCGCTGACCACAACAAGCATTCCCTTTCTTGCAGCAAGGTCAGCTCCGCGGGTAACCCAGGTGGTATTGCCGTCCATGTCACTGGTCGAATAGTTCTGTTCATCAAGGTCGAACAGGGAATATGCAAGCGAGGCATTGATCACATCTGCTCCTGCACTGTCGGCAAATTCAGCAGCCACGATCCAGTTGATTTCCTCCACCCTCCATTCCGATTCTACATCTTCAGAACGAAGCAAAAGAAAATCTGCTTCCGGGGCCGTACCTACAAGCTTTCCCGGTATATTTGCACCAATTATTGATAAAACCCATGTGCCATGTGTGGATTCCACATATAC
>DSDZ01000172.1 GCA_011048475.1 Bacteroides sp.
CCCTGGCCACATACCAGGATCCTTCCGGCATGTGGCACCAGGTGCTGGACCACCCCGAAACATATAACGAGACCTCATGCACCGCGCTGTTCACCCTGGCCATGGCCCGGGGGGTCCGGCACGGCTGGCTTCCGGAAAGGTTCCGGGAGCAGGCGGTCCGGGGCTGGAACGCCCTGGAGGGCAAGATCGGGGAAAACGGCACCGTGCGGGATATCTGCCGGGGGACCGGCATCGGGGAGGATGTGGAATTCTACCAGTCCAGGCAGCGCTTCGATCATGATCCGAGGGGACTGGGCGGGGTGATGACGGCCGGCTGTGAGATCTGCCGGCTGCTCCGGGAAATGAGCCCGGCACCATAAAAACATCACACATGAGAACAAACAGACCTCTTTTTCTGCCTGCAGCGGTCCTGCTCCTGCTCATCGCACAGGGATGCGGTACCGGCTCCGGGGAGCCTGAGGATTTCCCGGCAGATTGGCCGGTTCTGAAACATTACGACGCCGGACATGTGGACCGGATCGCCCTCCCGCTGGGGGGGATCGGCACGGGGACCGTCTCGCTGGGCGGACGGGGAAACCTGCGGGACTGGGAAATCATGAACCGGCCCGCCAAGGGGTACAATCCCGGCCCAAGGTTCGACGTGGCCCCCTTTTTCGTGCTCTACACGGAAAGCGGGGATGAAAAAGACACCCGGCTGCTGGAGGGACCTGTGCCGGAGTACGCCTATGAAGGAAGCCGGGGAGTGAACACGGTGCCGAACCACGGGATGCCCCGGTTCGAAAAGAGCACCTTCGATGCAGCCTATCCGTTCGGACAGGTGAACCTGTTCCGTGCCGGTCTCCCGGTGAAGGTCCGGATCAGGGGCTTCAATCCGCTGGTCCCCGCCGATGTGGATAAAAGCAGCATCCCCCTGGCCGCCCTCACCATCGGGCTGATGAACACATCGGACCGGGAGGTGGATGCATCGGTCTGTTTCTCCATGCAGAATTTCATCGGCGAGGATGGTTTTTCCGGCACCTCCCTGCAGAACCGGAACGAATTCCGGGAGGAAGAGGGGATCGCCGGGATCTTTATGTACTCCGAAGGGGTGGACCCCGCGGCGGAACAGTGGGGCACCATGGCGGTGACCACCCGCAACGGCAGCCAGGTCACCTGCCGCACCTCCTGGAGAAAAGCGGACTGGGGCGCGCACCTGCTGGATTTCTGGGATGATTTCAGTGCGGACGGCATGCTGGAGGAGCGGTCGCCCACGGGAGAGGACAAACCCATGGCCTCCCTGGCCTCGAAGGTCCGGCTGCAGCCCGGGGAACTGATTGAGATCCCTTTCTTCATCACCTGGCACTTCCCCAACCGGAAGGCCTGGTCCTATTCCATGCTGAAAAACTACTACACCACGCAGTACCGCGATGCCTGGGATGCGGCCGTGAGAACATGGCCCGAACTGGAGAAACTGGAGGAGGAAACCGCCGGCTTTGTGAATGCCTTCACCGGGTCGGACCTTCCCGGGGTGGTGAAGGAGGCGGCCCTGTTCAATATTTCCACGCTGCGGACCCAGACCTGTTTCCGCACCTCCGACGGGTATTTCTTTTCCTGGGAAGGGTACCACGACCATGCCGGCTCCTCATGGGGATCCTGCACCCACGTGTACAATTACGAACATGCCACCGGGTTCCTCTTCGGGGAACTCGCACGGCTGAAACGGGAGATCGAGTTCGGCCGGGCCACAGACAGCGGGGGACTGATGAGTTTCCGGGTGCGGCTGCCCCTGGACAGCATCCCCAACTTTAAGCGGGCGGCGGCGGACGGGCAGACGGGGGCCATCATGAAGATGTACAGGGACTGGCAGCTGTCGGGCGACGACCAGCTGCTGCGGAAGCTTTATCCCGCCGTGAAAAGGGCGATGCGGTTCTGCTGGATCGGGGGAGGATGGGATGCGGACATGGACGGGGTGATGGAGGGTGCCCAGCACAACACGATGGACGTGGAATACTTCGGACCCAATCCGCAGATGGGACTCTGGTACCTGGGGGCCCTGCGGGCCGTGGAAGAGATGGCCGCTTATCTGGGCGACATGGAATTTTCGGCCCTTTGCGGACAGCTGTTCGTCCGGGGCAGCCGGTGGCTGGACGAGCACCTCTTCAACGGCGAATATTACATCCACCGGGTGGAACCCCCCGAACGTGCCGCAGACATTCATCCCGGCCTGGTGGTGGGCATGGGAAGCGACAATTTGCTCGATCCCGAATACCAGCTGGGAGAGGGTTGCCTGGTGGACCAGCTGGTGGGACAGTACGTGGCGCATGTATGCGGACTGGGATACCTGGTGAACCGGGGAAACATCGTGACCACCCTGCAGAGCATCCTGAAATACAACCACCGGGAATCGCTGGAGGACCATTTCAACTGCCTCAGGACCTACGCACTGGGCAATGAATCCGCACTGCTCATGGCCGCTTATCCGGGCGAAAGGCCCGTGAACCCGTTCCCCTATTTCACGGAGGTGATGACCGGCTTCGAGTATGCGGCTGCCGTGGGCATGCTGTATGAAGGGATGGAGGAAGAGGGACTTCAATGCATCCGGGATATCCGGGACCGCTACGACGGATTCAAAAGGAACCCCTTCGATGAGGCCGAATGGGGCCATCATTACGGGCGCGCCATGGCGAGCTGGTCGGCCGTGCTGGCGCTGACCGGCTTCCGGTACAGTGCCGTGGAAGGGAGCATGGCCTTCCGCCCGAAAAAAGGGAACCATTTCTGGTCCAACGGGTACCGCTACGGCACCGTGGAGATCAGGGACGAAGGAACCCACATGCAGGTCACCCTGAGGCCGGTGAACGGGGAACTGACCCTGAACCGGTTTGTCCTGAAAGGATACGGGGAGGCCATCTTTGGCGAGGGGAAAGTCTTTGTCCCCGGTCTTCCGGCCGCATTCAGGGTGGAAAAAGAATAATAAGGATCCATGAAAAGGAAACCGCTGGTGACAGGATTATGTGTACTCCTTGTTCTCCTGATGGCCCATGGTGCAGCGGGACAGGAAGGCCACGCGCCGTGGCCAATGCTGAAGACCTACACGGGGAAATACCTGGACCGGGTGGCCATGCC
>DSDZ01000328.1 GCA_011048475.1 Bacteroides sp.
ACAATACCGTATGGTCCTATATGAACGGGGGAGTAACCTCCATCGTGGCCGGGGAGTTGGCACACGGTGCTTTTGAGCATGGATTTGAATCCTACGGGGTGGATATCCTGGACCGGCTGCTGGAACTGTCGGAAAAGACCGGCGGATTTTTGCACTGCACCTACCGGGGGGCCATGCCGCCCCAGCCGGAGCGGAATTTCACGCCCCTTTCGCTGGCGGCGCTGGCCAACACGGATCTCCGGGGCGATACGGTGGAGGGGGTGGCCGGGTGGACCGGCGAAGGGGAGAACGACCTGCACCAGTTCCCCACCGGAGAGCAGGTCTTTCACGAGGTGCCCTTCACCATCATCGATCCGGCGCAGAACGGAAGGAAGGCCTGCCTGGGACTTTCCGGTGCAGCGCAATATGCCAACCGGGCAGTGCTGAAAGCAGGTCTTAAAGCCGCATCGGTATACCTGCTGCATACCACCGGAAAGAACTATTATGCCGGCAGCATCAGCCTGGACTATACCGATGGCTCCGGTCACATTGACCACATGGGCCCGGGGAAGATCTCCAACTGGTGGTATCCCACCGCACCCCAGGACAGGAAACAGACCCCGCACATGCGGATCGCCTGGCGGGGGGAGAACCGATACAGCCGGAATGTGGGTGTCTGCCTCTACGGGCTGAACAATCCGCACCCGGAGAAGCAGATCGAATCGATCACCTTCCGCAGCGCGGGCGACCAGAACAAATGGATGGTGCTGGGGGTGACACTCTCCGACCATCCCGTCTACTTCAAACCCGATTTCATTTCTGCCGGCATCCCGGATAACTGGGGTGCTGCAGCAGTTGTCTATGCGCTGGTGGAAGGGCTTTGCGGGGTAAAGGACCAGGGTGTGGCATACAACCATGCCCTGCTTGCTCCCCGATGGGAAGCGGCAGGGGAAAATAAGGCCTCGGTCACCATCAACTACCCGGCTTCGGGAGGGTACATCTCTTACAGGTATCATCACAGGGATGGTGGGACCAGGATAGATTTTACGGGGAGCATGGAACAGACGGACATCCGCCTGCTGCTGCCGGAAGGCGCCGTCCCCTCACTCGTGAGCGTCAACGGTGAACCTGCGGAACACCGGACCGAGACCATCGAACAATCCCGCTACCTGGTGATCAACGGGATCCGTTCCACTGTGAACCGGGTCGAGGTGGAATTCTGACAATACTAACCCGCATGAAAAGACTGATAAATAGGTTACCCGGAATCCTCCTGATGATCCTGCTGACGGCGGGAGCATTTTCCTGCCGGGAGTCCGCCAGGGAAGAGTCACCGGTCAGGAGTGTGGTGGTGATCATTTCAGACGACCACACCCATCGTGTCATAGGCTGCTACGGAAACCCCCGGGTGAGAACCCCCCATATCGACCGCATCGCCTCCGAAGGGGTCCTCTTCAGCCGGGCCTATGCCAGCGCCCCCATCTGTTCGGCTTCCCGGCAGTCGATCCTCACGGGAAAATATCCCCATGCCACAGGGGTCAACCTGCTGTTCACCCCGTTCAATGACGAACAGAATTATACCATGGCCGAGCACCTGCAGGCACAGGGATTCGCCACGGCCATCATCGGGAAAACCCACTTCAATGACTGGATCTACCAGGATTACTGGGAGCGGTGGCCCGGTTACGGTTTTGACACCCTCATTGATGAGGGCGACTGGCGCCGGCACCTGGAGCGGCATCCTCCCCGGCAGGTTCCCCCGCATGTGGCCACCAGGGAAAATGTGCCGCACCTGAACAACACTGCCTGGCAGAAAAATGCCCGGATGCTGCCGGTGGCTTTCTATGAGGAGGACAGTCAGGGTACTTTCCTGGCAGAACAGGCCGTGAATTTTATCCGGTCCCATGCCGGGGAGCGTTTCTTTCTCTGGGTGGCCTTTCACGAACCCCATGCCCCCTTCAGTTTTCCGGTGGAGTATGCCGGACGCTACGATCCTGAAAGTCTCCCCCTGCCGGAGGCCACCCCGGAGGATGAACGGTGGATCCCGGATACCTTCAGGGACCTGACCGAGGAGGAGCGAAGGGGGATCATCGCCTCCTATTACACCTCGGTGGAGTACATGGACAAGAATGTGGGGATGATCCTGGATGCGCTGGATGAATTGGGACTGGATGAAAATACGGTGGTGGTGTACACCTCCGACCAGGGATACCTGCTCAATGAGCACGGAAGGTTTGAAAAACATACCATGTGGGAAGAATCCATCAAATCCCCCCTGGTCCTGAAAGGTCCGGAGATCAATCCCGGGGAACGTTTAGAAGAGGTGGTGGAACTGGTGGACCTGGCGCCCACGCTGTTCGGGATGCTGGGAGTCCCCTCCCATGATGCATTGCAGGGAGAGAATCTTCTTCCCCTGATCCTGGGAGAAGGGGATCTGTCCGGCCGGGCGGCCTTTGCCGAATACCTGGAGGACAACAAGGCCATGGTGGCCACGAAAAAATGGAAGTACATATTCACCACGGGGAAAAGGGATCTGGGGCTTGGATATGCCACAGGAAAGGGTCCTTCCGGGGTGATGCACAGGCTGTATGACCTGGAAAAGGACCCGGGGGAGACCACGAACCTGGCCTTCAGCGGGGAGCACCGGCATATCGCGGACAGTCTCCGGGGACTGATGCTGGAGTGGTTCATGGAAACTCATCCGCAGGCCGCTTACATGCCCTCCGGCCTGGATACCACCGGAAAACTGATCTGGTTCTGCGAGCCCCGTGATGTGGGGGATGAGCCGGGCAGTGAATTACAAAGGATCTTTGAAAATGAGGAACCCTGGAAGTAGTATCAGATTACATCGCAACGGTTTTTTGATGCCGGTTGCCCCCATGCCGGTTGCCCGGCTCCTGGCCGTCTGCTTCCTGGCTGCCCTGCTTCTCCCGCATGCGCAGGGCCAGCTGTCGTCGCCTGAAGGGGACGCGGGGAACAGACCCCGCTTCGTGTGGAAGGACGATGCGGGCAGCGGGCGCCAGGAGAGGGTCCTGTTCCGGCGGACCTTCGATCTGATGGAAACCGGGCCGGCCCTTTCGGCCGAGATCCACCTTTTTGCGGACTCCAGGTACCACCTCCAT
>DSDZ01000460.1 GCA_011048475.1 Bacteroides sp.
ATACCATTCCCCGGGTCAGAATTCCTTTACGGGAACTTCTTGGTTTGCGTTGCATGATCCCTTTCTCGGCCGGGTCCATGCTCAGGGCAAGCGCGGGCAGGCTGTCGGTCACCAGGTTGACCCACAGGATATGGATGGGCAGCAGGGGGAGGCCCAGGTTCAGAACAGAGGTGATCAGCAGCAGGAAGATTTCCCCAATGTTGGTTGAAAGCAGGAACTGAATAGCCTTCAGGATATTGTCATAGATCCTTCTTCCCTCCTCCACGGCCGACACGATGGTGGCAAAATTATCATCGGTCAGCACCATATCGGAAGCCTGCTTGGCCACATCGGTACCTACCACTCCCATGGCCGCACCGATATCCGCCTGCTTGAGTGCAGGTGCATCATTGACACCGTCGCCTGTCATGGCCACCACCTGGTCCTGCTTCTGCCATGCTTTCACAATGCGGACTTTGTGTTCGGGCGCAACCCGGGCATAGACGGAATACCTTGAGACATTTTCCTGGAATTCCCGCTCATCAAGCCGTTCCAGCTCTGTGCCTGTGATGGAAAGGTCTCCTTCCCTGAAAATGCCGATCTCCCGGGCAATGGCCATGGCGGTGTTCTGATGGTCGCCCGTGATCATGACGGGCCGGATACCGGCCATGTTGCATTTGGCCACGGCCTCGGTGACTTCGGGCCTTGCCGGATCGATCATTCCCACGAAACCTGCAAACGTGAGATCCCTCTCCAGGTCGTTCATCTGATCACTCCGGGGCATGCCGGGAAGCTCCCTGTAAGCCATGGCCAGGACCCGCAGTGCTGCATCAGCCATTTCGATATTGGCCTTCCGGATCTTTTGTTTGTCTGCTTCCGTGATGGCCCGCACTTCTCCATCAACGACGATATCCCTGCAGATACCCAGCACTTCCTCCAGCCCTCCTTTCACATTGATTCGCGTGCGGTCGTCAGACAACCGGTTCACGGTTGTCATCCGCTTTCGCTCCGAATCAAAAGGTACCTCTGCCACCCGCGGGTGGCGCTCAGCCAGGTCGTTTTTGCCGATACCGTAACGGATCCCCAGATCCAGCAGTGCAATTTCGGTGGGATCACCTGTGTATTCAGGCTTTCCCTCTTCGTTCATATGCACGGTCGCATCCGTACACAGCACGGAAATTGAGATCAGCTTTCTTTGCTCATCATTCAATTCACTTTCCCGGGATTCCATGTCCAGATCCTCCCGCGTATGATTGACATAGGATTGCACAACCGTCATCTTGTTCTGGGTAAGTGTCCCGGTCTTGTCGGAACAGATCACGGTTGCACTGCCGAGCGTTTCTACCGAAGGAAGCGTGCGGATGATGGCATTCCGTTTCACCATTCGCTGCACACCGATGGCCAGCACCACTGTCGAAACAGCGGGAAGTCCTTCCGGGATGGCTGCGACGGCCAGACTGACTGCGGTCATGAACATGCTCAGCACGGAATTGCCGTAAAGCACGCCCACAAGGAAGATCACCACACAGATGGTCAGGGCGGCGATTCCCAGGATCTTGCCCAGATGCTCAAGACGCCGGCTCATGGGTGTTTCCGTATCCACCGTCTGCTGGAGCATGTCCGCAATCTTTCCGACCTCGGTTTTCATTCCCGTCGCAACCACGATTCCCCGTCCCCTGCCGTAAGTGACCATCCCGCTGGAAAAGGCCAGGTTTGTCCGGTCACCGATCGCAACGTCACCTTCCGTGAGGGGTTCCGTCTGTTTCCCGACAGGAACGGATTCACCCGTCAGTGAGGATTCCTGGATTTTCAGGTTCACCGCTTCGATCAGCCTCAGGTCAGCCGGGATGATTGCCCCGGTTTCCAGGATCACGATATCCCCGGGAACCAGTTCCCTGGAAGGTATTTTTGTGATTTCCCCGTCCCGGAGAACCGAGCTGTAGGGAGCCGCCATGGTCTTCAGCGCCTCCAGGGAGGATTGTGCCTTCTTTTCCTGAAATGCGCCGATCAGGGCATTGATCACAAGGATCCCCAGGATTATGAAGGTATCGATCAGCCCGTGTCCCTCCAGCACTCCCACCACTCCCGAGATGACCGCAGCAATCAACAGGATCATGATCATAAAGCTTTTGAACTGGGCAAAGAACATCCGCAGAAAGGATTTCCTTCTTTTTGAGATCAGCTCGTTGTAGCCGTATTGTTTCAGCCTCTCACCTGCCTCCCCCGGGGAGAGACCTTTTTCGGGGTTGACCCCAAAATGGGTGCCAACCGCTTCTGCACGCTGTGTATAAAATTGTGTCATGAATGGCAATCATTAAATTCGTCTACCCTGATATGCTTCGTAAGCGGGATCGATCTCCTTCAGAAGTTCCATGGACCTATCCCACAGCTTCCTGCCCGCCGCTGGATCATAGACCTTGGGATCCATTTTTTTGGGATTGAACATGTGCAGGTATTCGCCGGTTGTCCCGGCATAATCCTGTGAAAGCGCCAAATACACCACCGGCCGGGCAGCTTTTGCAGGGGATTTAAAAACGATGGTGAAGATCCCTTTCAGGATCATCCGGAGCAGCCAGGGGGCTTCCTTCACGATGTTGGAATTGACCGGACCGGGGCAGATCAGGTTGATACTGACCTTCACCCCGTCCCTGTTGATCCTTCGGGACAGTTCTGCGGCATAGGTGTTCAAAACCAGTTTGAAGTAACTGTAATTGGAAATCGCCTTGGAAACTCCGTAATCAAAATACCGGCCGAATTCATTGTAATCAATGGCAGAGGCTCCCTGGTGTGAATCACTGGATATGAAGATCATCCTGGGGGGAGTTTTTCCAGCAGAGCTGTTTTCATGCGAAGGCTCGTGTTTCCGGGGCCGAATAATAGAATTTTGCAGCAACAGGTTTGTCAGGATCACATTGGAAAGGTAATTGACCAGGAACATTTCATCCTGGCCGGAAGGTGTCTTCCTTGATTTTGGCAAAGTCGTGGCCGCATTCAGGATGCAGATGTCAACGGAAATGTTGTCCCGGACCAGTGAGTCCGTGAACCGGTGGATGGAACCGATGTCGCTCAGATCCAGAAACCGCATTTCCACCCGGTCGGACCCCGAAAGTAC